>NZ_JBFRMK010000015.1:0-73095 GCF_041470405.1 Shewanella sp. 10N.286.45.A1 | reverse complement strand
AATGCAATTGGTATAAGACTATCCGGGGGCAAAATCGCAAACACTCGGTTAAATGTGTCGTGGGATGGGATACCACCTCGCTGAGACAGCCATTTCTTGAACCATTTTTCCCGTTCCTGAGCAAAGAGTGAGATCTCAGTCCATGTGTCAAACCCACACATCATGGCGCATGTTGCCATGAACACCACTTCTGAGAGGACATGTGAGCACTTAGACTCCAGACGTGGGTCATCTAAGGAATCAAGGTATTCGACCAACGGTTTTTGGGACATCTGTAGACACCGATTGGTTAAGATCTCTACTATATACCGGTCTGCGGATCGCCTGCCAAAAAACAATGCTAATACGCATGCTCAACTGTTCGAAGTATGATCAAGTTGCTCAAAAGGTGATCATGCGTTACCCCTGATCGTTAACCTTGATGGTTGCGTGCTTTTTGATGAGTTCGCGCAGGTTACTCAAGAACAACAAGGTATTGGATTTACTCGGTTTAATGAGCAATTTCCCTTTGTACTTCCTGTGATTGACCCCTAAGAAGTCAAAACGCTTGCTGATGTGGGTAATATGCGTTTTCTCTTCGGAGAGTGTTAAGCCTCTTTCCGCTAAGAAATCAGCTATCAACGGTTTGATATCGTTCTCGAGCACTTCCTTTGAAGCGCAAGTGACGACGAAATCGTCGGCGTATCCAATAAAGTTGGCTCTGGCACCCTTTTTGAGTGCTGTAGACTTTATGCGCTGCTCAAGTCCAGCAAGTGTCATTAACATTAAGGTTGGGATATTACTCCTCCTTGTGGCGTGCCCTCATCAGTACGATAAAACAACCCTTTATCCATAAAACCAGACTTTAACCATTGTCCCAACATTCGTTTATCTATGGCGATATTATCCATTAGCCATTGATGCCCGATTTTGTCGAAGCAGGATTTGATGTCTCCCTCAAGAACTCATTGCGCTGATCTCTTTAGAGCCAAGCATTTGAAGCACTGATCGACTGCGTCGGCAGTGCTACGATTGGGTCTAAATCCATAGCTGTTAGGGTCGGCAAACGTCTCTGATATAGGCTCTAATGCAAGAAGGTGGAGCGCTTGTTGCGCTCTGTCTATCATGCATGGGATACCAAGAGGTCTGAGTTTGCCATTCTTTTTGGGGATATAGATACGCTTAAGTGGTTTGGCTTGATATGCCTTCCTGCTCAATTGATTTACTGCTTTCATGCGGCGTGCATCCGTGTTCCAGATGACACGATCTATTCCAGGCGTTCTACTGCCTTTGCTTTTTTATACTCGTCTAACAGCAAGAAGTTTTGCTGAACGCGAGTGAGTCAGTATCCATTGCAATGCTTTCGCCTTACCGTGTTTACCTTCTCGTGTTGCCTTTGCAATACGCATTTGAAGCTTTAATACATGCGGTTCAACGACAGTCTATGGACTGCCATTGTTCGCTGTCAGGAGAGGCACTAATCTCTGTTGAAATCATCATTTGCGTTTCTCCTTGAATAAAGTTCTTCAAATTATCTTGCAACGGGAGACCATTCGGAAGTGGGCTCACTTTCGTGATCAGACACCAGTCTGTATCTGCATCGTTACAATGCAGCTTTTGCTTTTTCCAACCTCCTATACCTGCACCGCTATAGTGCAGAGAGTTCAGCGATCACGAAAGAGTATGGGGCAACCTCTTTCCGACTCTCATTGCCTTTTGGCCACAGCGTGTAAACCACTTCCGCTGTTTCAACGTATAACGCACCTTATGCGGATTCACTTATGTTCATCATACTGACAACCTAGCACTCACCCGATTTGTGGTTATCAGGGGGGGCTTTGTCTCACGATTTAGCCCCCGACAAGTTTTAAACCTATCTTCGTTACATTGCCAGAGCCGCTGCTTTATTCAGGCTCCGAGGTTCATCTGGTGATACAGATGGTTCACTCTAAAGCGTTGAACAGCGCTTTATACGACCTCACGTCACACACCCAATAACGTATTGGTGACCAATTTTTACTATATTCGGACTCATGAAGGTTAACTTTACCTCACTATTGTTACCGGTCTGTTCGGCATTGAGAAGTACAGCAAGGACCAATCTAGCTATTTAAGCAATACTGATGGTTGCTTGGAAAGCTCGCCAACAGAAAGTGCTCATCCGTTGCGATCAAGATATGCTTTATACTGGCTCCGATAAGCGTAGTTTTCTTAAAGTGAACAATCAAGGGGGACTATTACTAACGGTCATAATAAAGCAGTTACTGGGAGCTTTCTCATTACGGTAAAAGCTAGGATTACGCGAAAGTCTACAAAACCAGAGCCTATATTCGCGCTAAAACATTGAATAAAAAGTACATTCCCACAATTAAGAGCAGCATCATAGTAGGATAATACGGAGCGTCTTCGATGAGCTCAAGAAGCTATATTTGGGGAAAATAAGAAAGTGTCTAAATAGCTAAGGGCTTACAAAAGCCCCTAGCAAACAAGTGTAATACCAATCATTAAATCGAAAAATTTTAATAAAGAAAAGGTTAGCATCTAAACGACGCTAACCTTTTCATTGTTCATTGTATGAAATGAAAAACATACAACTTGTCACTACGAGTCCGCAATTAGAACTTGAAGTTAACACCTGCGTAGAAGTAACGGCCTGTCACATCATAAGCTTCAGAAGCGGTGTTGATACCAGTGCCGCCATTTACTGTCCCCTGAGGTAACAGAGGTGGTTGCTTATCAAACAAGTTTTTCACACCAACAAAAGCTTCAATTCCATTGCTAAAGTTATAACGAGCATTGATGTCATGATAGACTACGGCGTCAATTTCATTACCAACAGTTAAAGGCTGACCTGAGTTAAAGTTGAAGTTCTCACCATTGATTGAATCAACTGCTTCGTCCCAGTAGCGCATGCGCCATGCAAAACTAAAGTCGTCGATGCCGTATGCAAGATTTAAGTTAGCACGATGCTCCGGAGTTAATACTTGGCCCACATAATCAACAGCTTCACCACTTTCGATACCTGTGATTACATATTCAATTGTGTAGTTCCAAACCAATTGAGTGCTGAATGTCCCCGGCCCAAGATCCATGCTATAAGTAATATCAGCATCGATACCTGAAGTATCAATTTGGTTCTCGTTGCCAGTTCCTGAATCTACTGATGTAAGAGCACCATCTTCATTACGAACTGACGCACCAGCACAACTTGGATCGAAATCTGTAGGTGACACTTCAAAACAACGTCTCATAACAGTTGAACGACTAGTACTAGTAATAGCATCATCAATTGCAACATTGTAATAATCAACAGTAAGCGAAAGATCGTCGATTACCTGCCAGATAGCACCAACACTGTATGTTTCAGCGGTTTCAGCTTTAACATCTGGGCTGCCACCTGTAGTTCCGCCGGTTCCCTGCTTTTCTGCTTGAGTTAACTCAAATGTGCCATCTTTAACAATTCGATCATTGATAGCAGAAATTGAACGGCAGTTATCAGCAACGTTACCTGCAGTAGTTGCAGTTACACCACTACACGGATCTGATACAGAAGCGAAAGTTTCACCTCTACCACCAAATAAGTCTGAAATATTAGGTGTTCTAATTGCTGTTGCAGCAGATGCTCTTACGCTAAATGTATCAAATGGAGAATATTTAATACCAGCATTCCATGTAACGTCACCACCAGTAATTGAGTGATCACCATAGCGCGCCGCTAAATCTAGTTCTAAATTATCTAAAAGGGGTAGTAACGTTTCGATATAAATATCTTTAGTGATCAGCTTGCCATAGGTCGGTGCTGATTTGTTGGTGCTTGAAGCACCTAACTGAGCCATATCTCCAGGACTATAGCTACCAGTTTCTTCACGGTATTCGCCACCGACAGAAAGTCCAATATTTCCACCAGGGAGTTCTAGAGGTACTTCACCGCTAAATGACGTTGACAAAACAAACTGCTCTGTTTGGCCAGCTGCTTTAGCTGGAACAAATACATAAGCAGCAGCTTCAGGGCTAATTGTATTACCGCCGAACAAATTCAAAGGTGTACAACCTTGCAAACGAGCCTGTTCATTGGCACATATAAGGTTACCTTCAGCATCCTTAATCACATCAAGCGCTTGAGCTGCTCTTTCAATGTTAACCTGACCACCATTCTCTTGCAGCTGATTTGTTTTACCCCAGCTGAAGTATGAATTGTTTGACCATGTATCACTAATCGCCCAGTCAAAACCTGTTGCTACGCGAATAGTATCACGCTCTACATCAGTAGAACGAGCACCGAGTTCAACCATACGGCGTACAAAAGTTGTCTCATTTAAATTTGTTACACCACCAGCGATCAACTGCGCACGAAGCTCTTCAGGGATCAATGGTGAGTTAACATCCATACCCGCAGTACCGTTACGGTCTTTTAACCAGATATCATTTACTACATGCAAAGGTGTCGGTTCAATTGTCGAACCATCGGTGCTTGTTGAGTTCCAGTTTATTTCAGTAAAGACTGAAACATCATCATTTATCTCTTGAGTCAAACCAGCCGCCGCATATTTGCGATTAAGTGGTGTGACTAATTGACGATACTGTGCGCGGTTGAAGTTTCCACTGTAAGGGGTACCATCAGCATTTAATTTCTTAGTGATAGGATCGCCATCTTCATCCAGATCATTTAGGTCTTTATAAGTAATTCGACCTTCTGGAGGGTAAGAAGACTCAATAGGTCCGATAACTTCATTTCCATTATCGTCTAATATCCAACCAATATCTTGGTTCGAGAAATCTCGGTCACTTGACTTAATACCGTCATCTTCATCATAACCTAATGAAACCCAAGCGTTGCCATTACCCCAGTTTCCACCAGTAGTAAAACTAACAGTTTTAGTATTACGATCTCCTTCTCCAGATGTTCCTGCTTGAGCGTTAATTTCTACTCCTTCGAAATCCTTGCGAGTAATGATGTTCACAACACCAGCTACAGCATCAGAACCATAAATCGCAGAAGATGCACTTTTCAGAATTTCGATTCGCTCAATCATTGACGTAGGAATCGAGTTTAAATCGACTGCATAACCGTCGCTAGGAGACTTACCAGACACAAAACGACGTCCATTAACTAGAACTAGAGTTCTTTCATCACTTAAATTACGCAATGCGGTAGTATTAAGGCCTACAGCAGAAGTTGTAAATGCTGAGTTTGACTGATCTGAACCGGCAAAAGCGACTGGTGACTGGTTAAGAACATCAGCTACGTTAATTGCACCAGTTTGTAAAATATCTTCACGAGATAGCACCGTGATTGGTACCGTCGTTTCTAGGTCAGTACGCTTCAAACGTGAACCTGTTACTTCAATACGTTCAACAGTACTTTCTTCTGCCGCGAGTACTGCTGGAGCAGCAAAAGCAGCAGTCATTGCACCACTAACAAGTGCTAAGCGCACTGAATTAGCTAGTAAGTTATTCTTATACATTGTAAATCTCCCTGGACTTTCTTTTATTGTTTTATACAAACAGACCAAATTATTAACAAAAAGTTACACCCAGCCTTATTTGCACACAAATAAAAACACAACCGAAACATTTTTACAACAGAGTGTTCAATATCACGCAAAGGTTGTAGCTTTAAAGTTGCATTCATGCGTTTATAGCAAATAAGGGGAGCAGCCTGAGCCGCTAATGCTGACTAAACATAAAGGTAAAACTAAAAGGCTGGAGTTAGGTAATTAACATCAACAAAAGCACAGAACACTTCTTCCCTGCGCAAAACGTTAAACCTAAGCGACTGTAAAACAACGAATAAAAAACCAAAAAAAAGAAGTCGAAAGTTGTACCTTATGCAAATTAAGTGATAAAAAATAATGGTGAAGTTCGATAGAAAATATGAAAAACAACGTAAAAGTCAGTGATACATACAGTCAATATTTGTTTATGCTGTCCTATAAACAACCTACTCCTTCTAGAGTTCACACTCCATACGTAAACATATTGTTACGGGTTAGGGTTCACTTACCAAAAACAATAAACAGCAATAAACCACTGTAAACAAAGGAGTAAACCCTCCAGCGCTAAATCCAAGATAAAAAAATACATTTTTTTATCTAAAACGTACTAGCTGCCCAAAAATCAAGCAGCGAACAGGCATGTTACAAGCTTGTCACTCTTCTAAATATAATTCGAAACGAAAACCTAGGCATGCATATCAATCGCCTTCCATAGATTTAGCACGTTAGTCACTTATGGTTAAAGTAGAGAGGCTACTGTCAGGTTAGAAGCTATACGGATAGAGGTATGTGTGGCTAAAGCGGTTCAAGTTGCAGTATGCATTCAATGATTGATTAACAATCAGAATTTTAAGATTCCCCTTCTTTACAACCTCGAATTGGGGGGTAACAAAAAAGCCAGTAACATAAGTTACTGGCTTTTAAAATGGTATAACTCAAGTTAGAACTCAACGAGAGTAGTTGCGCCCATAATCACATGTAGTATCTAATACCAATTGCGATACCGTCATCTTCAGATATTTCCATAGCGGCTTGCTGCGCTTTATCTGCGCTTGTGAAGTCACTAAAGTTTTTACGGCCTTCTAGGTAAAGTACGGTGTTTGAATCCCAAACATAGTGGATACCCGCTACTGCGAACTGACGTTTAAACACGTCACCATTATATGCAGCTTCATACTCGTCACCCGCATCTAAAATGTTGTAAGAAACGAAGGTACGGATACCGTTATCAAATTTGTATGAGAACAGTGATTCTACACCCCAAGCTTCTGGAAGAATGCGACCTAGGTTGTCTGTATCATGGAATTCTTGCTTGTTAACGTTTGCAGCGCCGTAGAAGCCTTCGCCGTCCCAGTTACCCCAAGTGATACCTGCACCATAAATAGAATCTGTTTCAGTGAAACGCTGGCCAGCTGATGTTGTAGCTTCAAACTCGCCTAAGTTGAAACCAGCGGTAAGTGTAAGCTTATCAGTAACGTTATAAGTTGCCGCACCACCGTAGGTGTAGTTGTATTCAACTGTTGTTACAGCATCAGTAGTATTCGTGCCAATCGCTTTAACAGCCATAAAGTTAGCCGTTGGCAAAATAGGAGAAGAACCATCTTGCTCTTCATCTACATTAAAGCTGTCTTGCTTTAACTGTGCTTGTAGCGCGAAGCTAAAATCACCGAATGCATTACGGTATTGAACAGTCTTGTCGCCACGACCAGTACCATTTACTGCACCGTCTGCTTTGTTGTATGTGTAAGTACCAGAGGCATTACCATCCCAAACAAAACCGTAGTTAGTGTTGTAAACAACATCGTACCAAGCGCCCCACTGCTTACCAATGGTGATAGAACCATAAGTATCGTGGCTCAAACCAACATAACCTAAACGGTTATTAAGAAAGTCACTGCTTTGAGATTCAAAGTTACTTTCACTGCTGTATGCGATAGAGCTGTTACCGAATGGGTTTACGCCCCACTCTAGTTTGGTATAGGCCTTCCAACCGTCGCTCATTTCACGAGTAAAACCGAAGTTAATGCGTGAAGCGCCGTTTACGACTTGAGTATCACCCTGGGTGTTAATGATTCGAGCATCAATGAAGCCGCCGATTTCAACTGCGTTTTTACTGTCTTTATAGATTTCGATTGCTGATGCTGTTGGTACAAAGATCACTGCGGCCAAAGCCGATGCTACTAAAGTCTTTTTCATGTAATGCCTAACCTTTAATTATGTTCAGTCTGCTTCATCAATATTTAGTCCATTCCGTTGTTTTCTTTCTATCCTAATTGCAAACGAGGTTAGCAAAAGATTAGCAATCACTCAAAGACGAACATCACATAAACAGCCATGTTTTGCACTAAATTAACTAGCGAAACCACAACCAACAAAGGATTAAACCATCTGTTAACACTTAATCAGCAGACCATTAATAGCTATCAATCTAAATTAACGTCATCTGATTTGAAGTCACCTGACTGAAACTTTTATTCATTATTGAAAGTATTGGCTCGGCAATAGGTCCTAACTGGCGATTGATATAGTAATCGAAATCAATCGGTGATGTCTGATGTGAGACAGGTTCAGCACCGGAAACTGTCATTACATATTCGATCCGAGCGCCTCTTTTAGTCACGCTCTCATCGTTAGTTGCGTCATACAATAATCTAGCCGCTTTAAGGTGTGGTGAAGATTTTGCGGTATAGTCTTCAAGATTACGTCTTAGGTTTTTTACGAAAATAAGCTGCTCGCGATAGGCGCCACGATTTAGATCCGCAATGGTAGATTTAATGTAACCCTCCACATCTTGGTGATTGAACAATCGCTCATACAGCTCATACTGCACGCGTCGAGCTAAGGGCGACCAGTCACTCCTTACCTGCTCCATCCCTTTAAAAATCAGTTCCTTCTCACCCTCTTTCGTTAGTTTAGTGCCAACGTAACGCTTTTTAGAGCCTTCAGCAGAACCTCGGAGCGTTGGCATAAAAAACTGTTCAAAATGAGTTTCGAACTCCAATTCGAGAAAACTCTCTAGCTTAAAGTCTTCAATTAATTTTTGCCGCCACAGCTGATTAACTTGTGCCGCCAAATGCTTACCCGTCGCCTGCACATTGTTGTCGTCAAAGTCATTTCCCAACCATACAAATGTTGAATCGGTATCGCCATAAATCACCTCAAAGCCCGCTTCTTCTATCCAACTTCGCGTTTGCTTCATTATTTCATGACCACGCATCGTAATGGAGCTGGCAAGCTTAGCATCATGAAATACACAGCCACGGGAGCCAAGTACCCCATATAACGAATTCATTATGATTTTAATCGCTTGTGATAATGGGGCGTTGTGGTTGGTTTTGGCCTGCTCTCTTTGTTCCGAAAGGTGCTTAATCAACTGCGGTAATATGGGGGTTTCACGACTAAAACTCGCACCTAAATAGCCTGGAATGGTTTCAGTTTCAGCTTGCTCTGCAGATTCAACGAGTCCTTTAGGGTCGATAAGAAATGTTCGTATTATCGACGGATAAAGGCTCTTAAAGTCCAACACTAAGATATGCTTATATAGCCCTGGTACCGAGTCCATCACATAACCGCCAGGACTTTCAATGCCGTCACTTGCAGGCGAGCTAGGCGCAACATAGCCGCTTCTATGCAGGTGCGGTAGATACAGATTCATGAATGCAGCAACGGAAGCTCCAACTCGTCCAAGCTCTAAGCCGGTCAGCTTAGCTCTCTCTATAGCAAAATCAAACAACTGCGTTTTTTCAAATATGTCCCATACCAATCGGCTGTCAGTTAGATTGTAATGAGCTAAAGCAGGCTTATCATTTGCAAAGAGTTCATTAATCTCCTCCATTCTATTGCCAACATTGTCGATAGCCTTCCCTTCATCCAGCAAGGCTCGAGATACAAATTCCAGCGAATAGCGATCAAACTGGTAAAACGCAGCTTTTAACCAATCAATACCATCTAGCACAACTCGACCATACAGTGAGAGCGTCTCTGGTCGAAATTTATCTTCAACTTTCCACGATAGGCTTTGCTTATTGCGCCCAATTGTCAGTGCAATGCCATGATGTTTAGCTCGCCGATATAACAGAGCTAAATCAAATGTCACAACTGACCAACCGATTATGATGTCTGGATCGTATTCGTTAAACCACGCTATCAATTCATGGATCAATGCCACTTCATTGTTAACCCATTGAATGTAGTTAACCTCTACCTCTTGAGGCTCACCCACCATGATCACTTTTTCAAAAACCACACCACTTTCCGTCTGGCCATATAAACCAACGGAATAGAGTTCACCAGAAAAACTACATTCAAAATCAAGCGAGATGGCTTTAAGCGGCTGTACTAGCTCTGTTGGTCTCGCTTTTTTAGCGATAAAGCGCGGTTCAACACCTTGAGCAGCTTGTAAATAATAGCCACTAAATTCAACATCTAAGGCAATAAATCGCTCGATGAGAAATCGATGTTCAGCCTTGATATCACTTTCAAACAACTCAATAGCTTGGTCTTTAGCAACTCGAATTAAGTGACGCAGTTGCCTTATATCATTGCAATAAATCGCACTGACTTGTTCCAGTTGAAAGTTTTTTAACGGCAGGCGTTTACTGCGGATATTAGTCAGCTCTCTATGCTGGAAAATTAGCCCTTCATCTGTGGTGCGAATAAAGCAAACATGCGCTTGTTCTGGAATTTCAACGATGACCGGACCCGATGCAGTTGCAATTACATATTCTAAACTTAACCCTGTTTTATGCTGAGTAACATGACGAGTTAGCACACGACCTTTTATTATCTGTAACGCATTGGGACTAGGATTCATGGCTATATACTCAATTAAATTCACGAATAATCACATAACTCTTCTTAGGCTATGTAATCACTGTTATTATGTACAGCATTATTTACTGGACCAGTGCATTCATGTTATCGGCAGACGTTAAAACCCAGATCCGTACTATATATAAAGGCATCGCTTCCTCTTTGCCCAACTTTCGTTCTCGGCGAGAACAGAACTATATCGTCGCGGAGATCTCGAAAACACTTGCAGGTGAATACGATAAACAACGCCGAATAATCGTAGTAGAAGCAGGTACTGGTATTGGTAAGTCATTGGCATATATTCTAGGGACCATTCCTCTAGCATTAGCCAGTAAGAAGAAGGTCTGTATCGCAACAGCGACTGTGGCACTGCAAGAGCAGTTGCTTCACAAAGACTTGCCCTTTTTTCTGCAGCACTCAGGTTTAGACTTTACCTTTGGCTTAGTTAAAGGGCGTCAGCGCTATGTGTGTTTATCAAAACTTGAGATGCTGGTCGGCTCAGATAACAGTAACCAAATGGCAATGTGGCAATCTAAGCCCGATCAAAGCCAAGTTGATATGCTCGAAGGCCTACTTAAAGATTATAAAGAGTCGCGCTGGAATGGTGAGCGCGACACACTGACTAAGCCACTACCCGATCATCTATGGCAACAAATAGCCTGTGATAAACACAGTTGTCATAAACAGCTTGCCAGCCATAGAAACTGTCCATTCCATAAAGCCCGTGAAGATATCGACACTTGGGATGTGCTTATTGCTAACCACAGTTTATTGTTTGCAGATTTAGAACTTGGCGGCGGCGTGATTTTACCCGATCCAGAAGATCTCTATTATGTTATTGATGAAGCACATCACCTACCCATCGTTGCCCGTGACTTTAGTAGTGCTCAAGCCACTATTCGAGGCGCCACAGATTGGTTGGAAAAACTAACCAAAACGACGTCAAAGCTGCAAAACCAGATTAAAAGTAATTATATTATTGCCCCTGCGCAAGCAATGCTTGACCACATTGGTGATATCAGCGGCTTACTTAACCAGGTCGCTCATTTTTGTGACGCTCAAGCTAAACAGTTTGATAACCCTGAAAGTCGCTTTCGTTTCGAACACGGCAAACTGCCACCAGCTCTACTTATTCTCGCAGAAAACTTAGCCACGGCCTCTAATGTTGCGCTTAAACAGTTTAACAAAATGCTCGCCCTGCTAAATGAAGCGATAAAAGATGGCGATATCCCTAAACATCAATCAGAAGCATTACTGTCAGAAACCGGCTTTATGCTGCAGCGTATCGAGAACTTACAAAAGCTGTGGAAGATGATGGCCAAACAAGATAATCCAAAAGGCGCACCTATGGCTCGCTGGATAGAACAGCTGACAGGCAAACAATCAGATTATTTATTCAGTGCTTCACCGATTGAAGTCGGCTTTATGCTTGAAAACTTACTGTGGGATAAAGCAGCAGGGGTTGTGCTGTGTAGCGCGACACTGAGAGCACTAAATAATTTTAACCATTTTACTCATCAAGTTGGTCTATCCATTAATGATGGTAGTCGATACCTCGCTCTCGACTCACCATTTGATTTTGAACAGAATGCCACGCTATTCTTGCCGCAAATGGATACCGAGCCGACCCATGATAACTATACCGATGAACTGGCAAAACAGATTATCGCGCTTGTTGAAGATGAGATGGCAAGTCTAGTGCTGTTTGCATCATACTGGCAGATGGAAAAAGTTGCTGATCTGGTCGAAAATAAAATTAAGACAAGCCTACTCATTCAAGGTACCTTACCACGACAAGAGATCTTAAAGCAGCACAAAGCCCTTTGTGACGACGCGAAACCAAGTATCATCTTTGGTACTGGCAGTTTTTCAGAGGGACTCGATCTACCCGGAGATTACTTAACAAACCTCATAATAACAAAGCTACCTTTTGCCGTGCCGACCTCTCCAGTAGAGCAAGCTCACTCAGAATATATTAAAATAAAAGGTGGAAACCCCTTTTTGCAACTCACAATCCCAGATGCTTCGCGCAAACTGGTACAGAGTTGTGGTAGATTACTCCGAAAAGAACAGGATTACGGTCGAATTTCTATTTTGGATAGACGCTTAGTGACCAAGCGCTATGGAAAATCCCTATTAGATGCCCTACCACCTTTTCGACGTGTTATTGAATAGGACAACGATTGGACTTAATACTAGACCCGAGTAGCTGGGCTTTACTGGCATTGATAGGGTTAATAGCAGGATTTATCGACGCGGTAGCTGGCGGTGGAGGGCTGTTATCAATACCGGCTTTGCTTACCATGGGGGTACCTCCTCACATGGCACTGGCTACCAATAAGCTAGCTGCTTGCTTTGGCTCATCAATGGCAGCCTACACTTATTATAAGCAACGACTATTCTCTCCGAGCTTGTGGTACCACACATTTATAGCCACTTTTATTGGCGCAGTTATTGGTACATTTATCGTTTCGATTATCGATAACCGATGGCTAGAAAAGTGGTTACCGCTAATTATTATCGCTATCGCTATTTATACGCTTTTTCAGCCCAATGCCATGGGTTGCAAAAACTGTGAAATACCTGTGAAACCCAAAAGCAAGTTTAAGCAGTGGCTACAAGGTCTGCCGCTTGGGTTCTACGACGGCTTTGCTGGGCCCGGTATAGGTGCATTTTGGACGGTAACCAGCACCGGTATGCATAAGTTGCCATTGCTTTATAGCTTAGGACTTGCTCGAGCAATGACTTTTACCAGTAATTTAACGTCATTGATTATATTTTTAATCATGGGTCAGGTACATTTAGCCATAGGGTTAGCGATGGGGGTTTGTATGATGATTGGCTCCTACATTGGCGCTCATTCTGCCATAAAATTCGGCTTACCCTTTATTAGACCAATTTTCGTCACCATGATTTTACTGATTGCGGCTCAGTTAGCTTGGAGTGCTTGGGCATGAACATTAATGAACTCATTAATAAGCTCAAGCAGCAATTAAAGCAGCTAGAGCAAGATGTATTACAGCATGATGCAGCCCTACCACCTGGGCAACGTAAAATGATGCAAGATGTAGAACGTTTTAATAATGAGCTTTTTGTACAAGAAGGAGCACAGCTTAAACCCTGTATTGATCAGCTATCTAGAAATATTAACCAACTGCAGCAGCTTCTCTTAGCAAAGCGCTCCCACCATACTATTATCTCCAGTTGTGAAAAAATTCAGGATAGATTTAGTGCGGTACGCCGAGCCCTCTCCACCACAAATATCAATATAAAATCATTAGAGCAGCAAAAACGTACCCGACGCGCACATGCCATTAAGCGAGGAGCGAAAGCACACCAGCAAAGTGGTTTTAGTTGGATAGCTTCAAATGTCATGCAAAATAGTCATCAACTTTATGAAGAACTTAACAAACATTTGAACTGGGCTAAAATTATTGAACAAAAAATTGAAAATTTGCAATCTTCTCTTGAAAACTGTCATAGTGCTGACAAAATCAAGTTACAGAATGAGATCCTTGCCCAACATTCACGTTTAGGCAAATGTCGACAAGCTACTAGTTATATTGAAGATCGCATCCAACTGTTCGAGCGACCTTTCAAAAGCCAAAATCGTTAAGGAGCAACAATGAAATCGCTACTACCCATCACCGCAATTCTCGCTTTATGTGGTTCCTCTGCAGCATTTGCTGCAAATTTGAATATTCCTATGGCATTTGAGTATATTGCGCTTGATGGAAAAGAAGTTGAAACCAGTTTGTTTAACCACAAATCTGAACTTGAACTAGATAACGGCACCCACAAAATTGCCATTCGCTACAACGATCTTGTCGAAGATGATTTCAGTGACAGCGAGACGAATATAAAATCCTCTCCTTTTGTTATCACCCTTAAAGTTGACGGCGATTATGAATATCATATGAAACCAGCTGACGGTGATTTCGTGAAGCACCCAGCTAAGTTTGCTAAATCACCTCAAGTGGTTATTACTCGTCAAGATAAAGGCAATGTAAACTATCAGGTTACTCAAACTAATATCACTGAAGAGTCCTTTGTTTCTCGTCTATTTAGCGGCAACTCCGCTACTGATGTCGATGTCGAAGCAGCTGTAGCAACTGGCGCAGCTGTCAGTGTCGCATCTTCAGCGCCAACAGCCCCAGTAAGCAAGGCTTCACCTGCCGTTGCAGCAACAGCGGTTACCGCAACGGCTGCTACAGCGAATAAAACTGTCACTACGGCAGATGATGCAGCAAAAGCAGAGCAAATGCTTCAGTACTGGTGGCTTCACGCAGATGACAAAACACGAAAGGAATTTATGAGCTGGGCAATCAAACAGCTTTAACCCAATAAAGCATGCTACCGCTGATCTATCACGCCAGCTATTCTAAGCTGGCGTTACCCTCCAAACACCGCTTCCCTGCAACTAAGTATCTTTACCTATACCAGTATTTATTACAGCAAGGGATCGCACAACCATCTCAATTTTGCGCTGCACAAGCGGTCACACAACAAGCATTAACTGAAACACACTGCGGCAACTACGTAAGTCAATTCATCAATGGCACACTTGATGCCAAATCAATGCGACGCATAGGGTTTCCTTGGAGCAAGTCCCTATTAGAAAGAACATTGCGCTCTGTCGCGGGGACTGACTTAACCTGCCAAAAAGCCATAGAACATGGCTGCGCTATCCATTTAAGCGGAGGTTACCATCACGCTCATCATCAATTTGGCAGCGGCTTTTGTATTTTCAATGATTTAACCTATGCCGCTCAACAAGCGTTAAAACAACCAGATATAGACAAAGTACTTATTTTTGACTGTGATGTACATCAAGGCGATGGCACCGCTACAACCGCAGCAGCCTTTGATAACATCGTCACTTGCTCAATACATTGCCAACACAATTTTCCCGCTCGTAAGCAGCAATCTGATTACGATATAGAACTTCCTCGTGGTACAGCTGATAAACATTACTTAGAAACTGTAGCTCAGACTCTTGGCTACCTTATTCGCCTGCATCAGCCCGATCTGATTATTTACGATGCTGGTGTTGATATTCATATTGATGACAACCTTGGCTACCTTAATATTAGCACTGAAGGAATTTATGCCCGCGATAAGTCCGTCATGCAGCAAGCATATTCAGCCAAAATACCCATTGCTTGTGTGATTGGAGGGGGATACAGTAATGAACAAGACCTACTGAATATTCGACACAGCCAACTATTTTTAGCCGCTAATTCAGTTTTAGCCAATAACATCTAAAAATAGCGCTATAGATTGGAGGATCAGAGATAACTCCGGGAGAAGTATATGCAATTAGACATAAGAAATTACTACGAAGTTCTGTTACTTGAGATGCTTTCAGACGAAGGATTGTTAGATGAATTACCTGCGGATTATCTTGCGGATCTATGCTGCATTACACTGAATAAATTACCAACTCGATATATTCGACACTTGGTTGATACCTACTTTTTTGAAGATTATGCAGAGTTAACAAAAATGAAGTCAGAAATTCATAAAGCGTTAGAAGAATCTAGAGCATTTTTAAAGGCAAACCAGAAAAAAGAGGCGTAGATAACAAAGGGAAGCTTCAATCGTGTAGAGGTTTCCCTAGTCCCTAGCGTCAGGCAATAGAGCTCAAAGTAACATGAAACACTGCTATTACGGCATTGAACGCCAATCATCTAATTTTTGAGAATACACTAAGATTTTTAACAAGAGACGAGTAGAGTTTTGGAGGTTTCCCTAGAGCCACACCCCGGCACATGAGTCACTTGCTGCGGTTGCTCCCTTCCAGGCCTGGCCGAGTTCACAAGTTATCATTGCGGGGGGACCCTAGGGTCACCACTGATTTCGTTGAAAGCAGTTGCTCTCAAGAACGGCAGCATTATCTACCATGAATCGAATCCAAGCAAGTCCTTATCGAGTTTCAGCAGCTAATTTTGGTTCAATCGCTGCTTCTATAGACAAAAGCCCTCAATAGAAGGCTTATTTACACTTATATAGTCGGAAAATAATATCGCTACAGACTCAAAATGGCCTTATTTTGCTCTATCAGCTTATTGCCTATACCTTTTACGTTGGATAGATCATTGATAGAGCCAAACTTACCGTGTGTCTTTCGGTAGTCGACGATAGCTTTCGCTTTTGAATCACCAACACCTTTCAGCGTCGATAACTGGGCAGCACTAGCTGAGTTGATACTAATAACCTGAGCACTCTTTTGGATAGATGTTTTACTACTATCAGCGGCGACCTTTTCAACGGCTGCTTGTGCTGATGAAAACGACATAAGGCAGGTAAATAATATAGCGGGTATTAATTTCTTATTCATTGACTGTATCCTTGTATGTTCCATTAGTGAGTAACCTCAATCCGTCTCCTTGGCTACGTTGCAAAATGTAGATCACCGCCACGAAATACGCCATTAACCGACCAACATCTCACGCAAAAGTTTTACGCATCGGTCAAGATCACAAAACAGCCTTACAGATAAACTTTCAATAACTCTAAATAAGTATTCAAATCTATTCGGTTTGACGGGAAAATCTGTAAGTTGCAAACACGTGATACAGCCTTAGCTCAAACTTAACCACTAAACGTGCTTCGCATCACCTCAACGGAGCTTCAGTTTTGTCAGATAATAACAACATGAGCCATTTTGAAGTTAATCACGACTGCACTAGAGTGTTTCAACCGACAATAATAATGGACTGACAAATGTCTTTAGACTCTACCGAAGCACCTAATCAGATCAGTAACAGCATTACAGCTCAGCAGAAAAAGTTAATAATACTGGCCGCAGATATCGCATTGCTTTTCTTGATGTATAATTTTCTCCCCTTTGAACAGGGAGTTAATACTGGACTCGCTTTGCTGACTTTTGCCGCCATATTGTGGCTAACAGAAGCAATACACATCAGTATTACCGCTATTATGATCCCTATACTCGCGGTGCTCTTTGGTGTGTTTGAAACCCAAGCTGCCATGAGTCACTTTGCCAACCCCATCATCTATCTGTTCTTTGGCGGGTTTGTATTGGCAGCAGCCTTGAATCATCAAGGAATAGACCGTCTAATTGCGCAAAAGGTACTAACGGCGTCTAAAGGCCGGTTATCGGTAGCTTGTGTCATGCTATTTGGGATCACAGCACTACTGTCGATGTGGATAAGTAATACTGCTACCACTGCGATGATGTTGCCACTTGCACTTGGGATCTTGCATCAGATAGACATAACCAAGCATAAGAGTACCTATCTGTTCTTACTTCTCGGTATTGCTTATTCTGCAAATATTGGTGGTATTGGTACATTAGTGGGTAGCCCACCTAATGCGATTGCTGCCGCTCAAGTCGGTTTATCTTTTAGCGATTGGCTAGAGTTCGGCTTAATCACTGTCGCGATCATGCTGCCACTGATGTTAGTGGGTCTTTACTTATATTTAAAACCCGACCTGTCAATGGTTTGTGAAGTAAAAGCCGAAAAGCAATCACTGACTTTCCAGGGAAAATTAACACTACTTATTTTTATCACCACAGTCTGTTGTTGGATATTTAGTAAGCCGCTCTCACAGGCATTAGGCGGTATCTCTAAATTTGATACGGTTGTAGCGCTTAGTGCTGTTGTGACTCTTGCGGGACTTGGGTTGGTACAATGGAAAAAAATTGAGTCAACGACCGATTGGGGCGTGTTAATTCTATTTGGTGGCGGCCTCACTTTAAGTGCTGTACTTAAAGCAACTGGAACGAGTGTATTTTTAGCCCATTGGGTTACCGATATATTTGGCAATGCTCACATGGCACTATTCATTTTTGCTGTAATCGCATTTGTTGTCATGCTGACCGAGTTTGCCAGCAATACCGCCAGTGCTGCACTTTTAGTTCCAGTGTTTGCCGCCATTGCAGAAGCACTTGGGTTATCACCTGTGATGTTGTCAGTTCTCATCGGTATTGCTGCTTCTTGTGCATTTATGCTGCCCGTTGCCACACCGCCAAACGCCATCGTTTATGGTTCAGGCTACATTAAACAATCCGAGATGATGCGTGCCGGCGTTATAATTAACTTCATTAGTATGTTTGCGCTTTATATTATTGCGCACACTTTCTGGAATATTTAAGACGACTTCACTCAAACAAAGGATGGAGTATAGTCAATCCATAACATAAATTAAGCCACTGTAAGTAAACACTTACAGTGGCTTAGTCGCTTTAAGTGATAGCAAATTACAATGCAGCTAACCCCTTATCTAGCGCGGTGATGATATCTTCGACGGCTTCCAACCCGATTGAAATTCGCAATAGATTGTCAGTTATTCCTGCTTTCTCTCGCTCTTCGGGGCTATATGGTGAGTGTGTCATCGACGCAGGATGTTGGATCAGTGACTCAGCATCTCCTAAACTCACGGCGATAGAAAACAGATCCAACTGATTGATAAATCTGATTGATGCTTGCAGATCTGCCTTCAACTCAAAGGCTATTACCCCACCAGCTCGTTTCATTTGATGGCCAATGAGTACATTACCACTGTGACTTTTTAGCCCTGGGTAGTAAACCTTGGAAACTTGGCTATGCCCCTCTAAAAACTCTGCCACACGTTCAGCGCTATCACAGTGGCGCTGTAATCTGACATCGAGAGTTTTAAGGCCACGTAGGATGAGCCAAGCATCGTGAGGAGAAATAACCCCACCAATGTCTTTAAGCACCTCATACTTAATCACGTCCATCTGCTCACGGCTTGCACACACTACTCCCGCAATCACATCGCCATGTCCATTGAGGTACTTAGTAGCACTATGGATCACAATATCAATACCGTGTTTTATTGGTTGTTGCAGCAACGGGGTCATAAACGTGTTATCAACCACACTAACCAGCTTATGTGCTTTTGCTATACGGGCAATGGCATCAAGATTGAACACCTTTAGATGGGGATTAACTGGGGTTTCACAAAATATGACTTTAGTATTGGGTTTAATCGCCGCTTCTATTTCATCTAGTCGACTAAAATCAACCAAAGTTACCTCAATGCCAAACTTAGCAAGTTGAGAGTTCATTAATGCAAATGTACAGCCATAGACCGCATTTGATGCGATCAGGTGATCGCCTTTCTGTAAATTTGCTAATAAGGCAGCTGAAACTGCCGCCATTCCCGATGCGGTCGCCGCAGCACAATCACTGCCCTCGAGTGCTGCGATTCTACGTTCTAGCTCAGCGGTAGTCGGATTACCTAAGCGAGTATAAATAAAGCCAGGTTCCTCCCCGGCAAATCTAGCCCCACCCTGCTCTGCACTGTCAAACACAAAAGTTGCACTTTGGCATAACGGTGTCACTAGGGCACCATGTTCATTAGGTATATGCCCAGCATGAATAACTTGTGTTGCTTGCTGCCACTTGTCTTGCATTTCAATCTCCCACTCAATGCTTGTTGAGCAGATGCGATAAATTAATAGTTGTTGTTTGCATCTGTCTGGATGCCAACCAAATCAATAGATATCAAATAGAACGGCATAGTTGGCTACGAAGTCGCTCATTCCTTCAAGCCATTAATAACAGCTGAAATGAGCTAAAATTACACGCGTTTTGAATAATTACCTTGGACTAGTCCAAGGTAATTAAAAACTATTGAGTGAAGATTAATATCTTATGGCTTGTAAAATATATGTTACGTGAGGATGTCAGGTGCCTATTGATAAGCGCTACTGTCCGTTAAAGTTCGCTATCGTTGTTTAACTTCTTGCTTCTCTTTCTTTGCCGTTTTACTCAGCACCACAGAGGTCAACTCTTTTAAATCTAATAACAGCTCTTTATGGATCCCTTTTAACTTAGGTTTTGTCTGTTCATTAAATTCAAGTGGTCGGCATAACGCCATAGCTTGATAGCCTAAACGCGCCGTCAACAATCCACCACCCAGTCCCTGTCCTATACGTGCAGACAACTTGCCAGACATTTCAACGGACAAGAGTTGAGTGCCTAAATCGGTGGCTATTTCACTGGTCCCCGCATAGATAATATTACCAATAATGCCACGAATGAGCTTTATACGACTCCAATAACCCAGTTCAATGCCGTAACAGTTAGCAAGCTGATTAATCATGCTTTGGTTACGCCAAAGGATAATAGCCATATCGAGCACGGATAAAGGGCTAGCCGCCAGCAATAATGCAGACTCCTGCGCAAAACGTCGTACTATTTTTTTAGCCTGTAGATCTCTGTCAACCAACACGCATGCTTCAAATAACACCAGCTTCTCTGCATCGTTGTGCTCTACACTCACTTGCTGCAGATAACGTTCGCTGTGACCGTTACTGGGAAGTTGAGCCAATAACTTGTCAATAAATAGATCGGCTTCTCCCATCTGCATACTATTAAGCAGTCGCATGCCTGTAGCCTGAGTCTCTTCAACCTTTTTAAGCCTTTTTAGTTTGCGCCATTCAGTAACGCTGACTTTTGTCGCCCAAGCTACCACCAGTGCAGCCACTACAGCATACAAAGTAAACAACCATGAGCTTTGAATAAATGCAGCATATAAACCAAGGCCAGTTTCAACAATAGCGATAGTTAAAACGCCAAGGAGGCAGGCTCTGCCTAACCAGCCACGCTTGCTTTTTTTACTTGAAGCAAGGCCATCATTAAGCTGCTCAACACTATCAAAGTGCTCATCTACTTTAGTTTCTAGCGCCTGTTCAGACAGCGTGTCCATTTCGACAAATTCTTCATTGGCCGAAAAGCTAGATGCTGGCGCAATGTCCAATACCGTCTCTTCCTCTACGGATTCAAATCGCTGTTGTTTTTTGATTGAAATATTATCTGTATTCACTTTAATTTATCACCAACTAAATACTGCAATACATGATCGAGCCGTATATGCTCAAAGTCGGCCTTACTCCCCTGTTTTTCGGTAACTTTTCGCGGCGCAAAACTGACAAAGTCAAAGCCTTGTTGCTGCCAAAATTCGGCAGCTGGCAGCGATTTAGGCACTTCGCCAGGAAACAGCGTAACGACTTCACGATTATCAAGGTCGAGCCCTTTTACAACCTCTAGGTCACGGCCATTTTGCTTAACCATACCGTGGGTAGTCGACTTAATTGCGCTAATTGCCATTGTTTCGACTTCACAGCCCTCAAACTTGGCATGTTGCTGACTTTGTTGCACCAACTGACTGAGCAAAGATAAAACATTACCTTGTTGATCACGGGTAACATGATCAATTTTGCTGGCTGCGAACAATAATTTATCGATTTTGGGAGAAAACAGACGCTTTAATAAGCTAGATTGGCCAAATTGAAAGCTTTCCATCACAGCTTGCAGCGCATTGGCCATATCATCAAACTGTTGCTTGCCACGATTTAGAGGGGTAAAACAGTCAACTAATACTAACTGCCTATCAAATTTTGCAAAATAGTCATGGTAAAAAGGCTTCACAACCCGGGAGACGTATTCGCCATATCGTTGTTTTAACGTATGGTAAAAGCTGTTTGACTCCGTTTTTTCAAGTATAGAGAACTGCTCCGCGCTGATATTTATTAATGGGAAAAGCGCTAGCACAGGAGTGCCATCTAGTTCTCCAGGCAGCAGCAACCGCCCTGGTTGAGCATAATAAAAACCGTGTTGTTCAACGCAATCGAGCAATAACTTTTGGTAACTATCAGTAATTTTCTGAAGCTTTGCTTCGTCAGCAACGGCCGATAGTTCGATACTGTTGAGGGCTTCAACAAAGTCGCCAAAATAGCTTGAACACTCAAATATTGATACCCGCTCAAGCTGCGACTCAGACCACTGTTGAAAGCTCTGCTTTAACATTGGCAAATCAAGCAACCACTCACCAGGATAATCAACAATATCCAGATACAGTGTGGCTGTATCTGTTAGCTTTGACAGTAACCCTTTCGCAGGGCGATATCGGATTGCGAGTCTAAGTTCGCTGATATTACGAGTTGACTGAGGCCATGACGATGGCTCATTGGTAATCGCGCTAACCGCGGCTTCATAGTTAAAACTCGCAATGGTAAGATCAGGTTGTAGCTCACGTTTAACACCATATAGGCGACTATCGCGCGCGACCCGCCATAAAGGTAACTGACTATTCCCCTCTGCGATACCACTGTGCATTAGTTGATTAACCAGCCCAGTGATAAAAGCCGTCTTACCTGCGCCAGCAAGACCCGTTACCGCTAAGCGTAAATGTTTGTCGGTTGTTCGCAAGGCTACCGCTTGGGTATTTTTACCGAGTTTTTTGAGAGAGCGTTTGATACTTGCCATAGGCAGATAGAGAACCTGTTGAGGGTAGTTCTAGGGCAGTATACGGTATATGCTGCCCTGCTTCGAACTATAGGTTGTTGATTTCGTTTTTAAGATCGTAATTATCAGATGTTACGTGGCGCTCTAGTCCCTGTAATCTAAGCTCCAGCGCTCTAAATTGACTGTTCACATCTCTTAACGCCATTTTAGCTGGCTCACCTGATTGCCAAACTTTCTTTTTAACTTCTATCTCTTTATGGCTTGAGCTGTTCTTATCTGTGCCGGGCTTAATATCTAAAATCATCCAAAGCAGCACATAGATAATCAAAACAATGCCAGAACCACCAAGTAAAAAGATAGACGCTGCGAGCACTCTGACTAACCATGTTTCAAAATTGAAGTAATCTGCAATCCCTGCACACACTCCGGCGATTTTACCTGATTGAGGAATTCGATATAAAGTTCTGCTTGTGCCTTCACTCATGTCTAACTCCCCCTTTATTTAATACTGACTGTTAACTTAGATCCCTCAGTGGAAAGATATAATGATTTACTCATCGCGTCCCCTCCACTGTGGTGCCTCGGTGTCTAAAATTGCCTCAAGCGTTTCAATTCGTTGTGACATCTTGTCGGCTTTGGCAATTAACTCATTTAACTGCGCAAACTCTTCATCAGTAAGCCCCTGACTCACTTGTCTTTTACTGCGATAGTGCAGTATTAACCAAATCGGAGCCACTACAATCATAAAAATAATAATTGGGGCGATCAAAATATCCATGTCCATAACTCACCTCTGCTCCGTTATTTAGCTTTTGTTTTGCTCTTGTTAGCCTTCATTTTAGCTTTCATAGCCTCAAGCTCATCGTTGACAAAATCTTCTGCTTCCAATGCTGCAAACTCATCGCTGAGGGTTTTCTTGTTACCTAGATCATAAGCATCAACCTGTGACTCTAACCCTTCGACGCGACGCTCATACTGTTCAAACTTACTCATCGCGTTGTCTATCTTACTTGAATCTAACTGCTTTTTAACTTCAAGACGTGAAGATGCAGTTTGCTTACGCATGATGATAGTCTTTTGACGTGCTTTAGCATCGACAAGCTTCTCTTGTAATAAGCCAACTTCATCTTTCAAGCGAAGAATGTGCTCTTCAACAACAACCAATTCAGCAGCTAAAGTTTCAGCAAGCTCGTTGGCTTTTTGCTTTTCAATTAAGGCTGCTTTAGCAAGGTCTTCGCGATCTTTCGACAATGCCAGTTCAGCTTTACTTTCCCAATCTTGTACTTGTTGTTGTACTTTAGCGATTCGACGGATGATCTCTTTCTTTTCAGCCAGAACTTTCGCTGATGTTGAACGTACTTCAACTAGAGTATCTTCCATCTCTTGGATGATCAGACGAACCATTTTTTCAGGATCTTCAGCTTTATCGAGTAATGCGCTGATGTTTGAATTTATGATGTCTGCAAAGCGTGAAAAAATTCCCATAATATTTTCCTTAAATTAACGTTGGTTTCGATAATTACTATTCAGCATTCGTGCCAACTTTTCATTTTCATTATAATACAACAAGTTAACCAAAATATTAACTTTTCCTTTCATTTACAAACAGAGCATCATATTATTATTTTCACCAATTATTAGCGTGAAAGACTAAAACTTACTGTGAGTAATCAATTTCAGCAAGATAATCTTATTGGACAATCTAATGCATTGTTAGAAGTCCTGGAACATATTTCTCAAGTTGCTCCTCTGTCTAAGCCAGTGCTAATCATTGGTGAGCGAGGCACAGGCAAAGAACTTATCGCAGAGCGTTTACATTATCTATCAAAGCGCTGGGACGAAAGCTTCATCAAATTGAACTGTTCATCATTGAGTGAGAATTTACTCGAAAGCGAGCTATTTGGCCATGACGCAGGTGCTTTTACTGGCGCAAATAAGAAGCATGAAGGACGATTTGAGCGTGCAAACGGTGGCACACTTTTCTTAGATGAACTGGCCAATACCTCTGGGCTAATCCAAGAAAAGCTTTTGAGAGTGATAGAGTATGGCGAGTTTGAGCGTGTTGGCGGTAATAAAACGGTCAAAACTGATGTTAGATTAATTTGTGCAGCCAATGAAGATCTGCCCTCTTTAGCTGAAGCCGGCGAGTTTAGACCCGATCTGTTAGATAGACTAGCCTTCGACGTAATCACTTTGCCACCACTACGCCACCGTACTGAAGATATTATGGCACTCGCTGAGTACTTTGCTGTTGGTATGGCAAGACAACTTAAATTAGAACTGTTTGAAGGGTTTAGCCCACCAGCAGTGCAGCAATTAATGGAGTATCGCTGGCCGGGTAATATCCGAGAGTTAAAAAACGTTGTTGAGCGCAGCGTATACCGCAATGCAGATACTGGCAAAGCCATTAATGAGATTATTTTGGATCCGTTTGCCTCTCCTTATAGACCAACAACTAGGGTCAAAACCAAAGAGAGACAACAGATTGCTGATACACCAGCGGTTAGTACAACCCCTGAGCCGAGCACGAGTAGCAGTAGCAACATTGGTGAGCAGCTGCACTTCCCTATCGACTTTAAAACCTATTGTGAAGATAATGAAGTAAGTATACTCAAGCAAGCATTAGAAGCGGGTCAGTTTAACCAGAAAAAAACTGCAGAATTACTGGGTTTGAGCTATCACCAGCTTCGGGGGATCTTAAAGAAATACAACTTACTGGATAAATAATTGCTGTCACGCTGTAGGCACTGTTAAAATGTCTGTTAACGTTCAGTTTAAAATAATGATTGCTTAATGAAACAGCAGCTCAAGCGAATAGGTCTAGTAACCTGTTTATCTGCGATAAACATGCTACTTGTTGCCTGTGGTCCGCAAAAGATCCCCACAGGCCTTGTCTATTGCTCCGAAGGCAATCCAGAAAGCTTTAATCCGCAAACGGTGACATCGGGAACCACTATCGATGCCACCTCGCAACAGCTATATGACACACTCGTCGATTACGACCCAGTGACCAGTTCTATTGTTCCAGCGCTTGCCACTTCATGGTATAGCAGTGATGATGGCTTAAGCTATCGATTTAAACTGCGAAGCGGCGTTCAATTCCATCAAACTGATTACTTTACACCGACCCGTCATTTAAACGCCGATGATATTCTATTTTCATTTAATCGCATTATTGATAGTGAAAACCCTTATCACGAGGTTGCCTCCAACGGTTACCCATTTTTTCAGAGCATCGGGCTAAGCCAAACAATCAGTAACATAGAAAAAGTCGCCGATGACGAAATCATTTTTCATTTACGCCATAGTGACGCCTCTTTTTTATCAAACCTGGCAACGGGGTTTTCGATAATCCTATCGAAAGAGTACGCTGATAATTTACTCGCGAATGATAAAGCTGAAAACCTCGATAGATACCCAATCGGTACCGGTCCATTTAAGCTAACTTCATACGTAAAAAACGAATATATTCGCTACCATAGAAATGATCAATTTTGGCGAAAGCTCCCTGAATTTGAACACTTAGTTTTTGATATAACACCAAGAAGCACCGCGCGATTAACCAAACTCATCACCGGCGATTGTAATGTATCTGCGCTGCCTAAAGCCGGTGAGCTACCCGTTATCAAACAACATCCAAATTTAGAGTTAGATACCCAGCTTGGATTTAACGTCGCATTTTGGGCATTTAACACTCAGAAAGCCCCTTTTAATGATGTTAGAGTTAGGCAAGCACTTGCATACGCCGTAGATACTCAGAATATTTTAAGAGCTGTATATCAAGAAACGGCTATAGAGGCGACAGGTATGCTGCCCCCTCAATCATGGGCTTACCGCTACAATAAAAGTAGCTATGACTATGACCCACAAAAAGCTAAAGCATTGCTAAAGCAAGCAGGCATAAACAGATTAAATATCGATGTGTGGGCGATGCCGGTTGCCAGGATCTATAATCCAAATGCATTAAAAACAGCGGAACTAATCCAAGCCGATCTGGCAAACATAGGCGTAACAGTCAACATTGTCACCTATGACTGGAGTGTTTTTAACCAAAAACTCAGCCGCAGAGACTATGATTCAGTGCTCATCGGCTGGAATGCTGATAATAGCGACCCAGACAACTTTTTCTCTCCTATGCTCAGTTGTGATGCACAGCGCTCTTCCAGCAATAGGGCTCAATGGTGTAACGCAAAGATGGATGATATTTTAGCTAAAGCCAAGGCCACGACAAATATAGGCGAGCGAAAAGCGCTTTATCAACAAGCAGAAAAGCTCTTTCGTGAACAACTGCCTATGCTGCCTTTTGCTCACGCGACCCAACTGACATTTAAGCAAAAAAATATCAAACAAACCCAGCTCACTCCATTTGGTGGGATCTCATTCGAAAACACCATGAAAATAGTCCCAGAGGATGAACACTAATGGGCCGGTATCTCTTAAGAAGACTTAACCTATTTTTAGCTACGTCTCTAGTATTAATCGCTGTATTGTTTATCACCACAAGTTACTTTCCAGTGGATCAACAGTACGCATTAACAGGGATAGAATCGCCAACATTACAGCAGCAAGCTTTAAGTCGCAGTGAATTTAAACTCGACAGTAATGGCTTCAATCAGTTCCTGGCTTATACAGAGCAGCGCCTGAGCGGTAACCTCGGGCTGTCAGTCACCTCTCAAAAACCTGTCATTGACGAATTAACCCAAGTCTTGCCTGCATCATTTGAGCTGGCTATTGTTGCTGGATTATTGGCCATACTTCTAGGGGTCCCACTTGGCGTTTTGGCGTCATTAAGTAAAAATAAGATCACCCAGCACAGTATTATGGCTATTACACTGACAGGATATTCAATCCCGGTATTTTGGCTAGGGCTTACACTGTCACTGTGGTTTGGAGTCGAACTCGGCTGGTTACCTATTTCAGGCCGTATAAATCTTTTATATGAGATAGAGCCGATAACTGGCTTTATGTTAATCGATACACTCTTATCGCAATCGGTCTATCGTATATCGGCGTTCCTTGATGCACTGCAACATATCGTCTTGCCCGCTATCACACTAGCGGTATTACCCTTTACAGTGGTGGTAAGGATCACCCGTGCCGCCATGTTGCATATTATGAATGAACCCTACATCCGCGCTGCTGAAGCTCGCGGCTTGCATACGGGAACAATTGTATTGCGCCATGCACTTCCTAACGCGTTAATCCCTGTACTAAAGAATATGGGGTTGATGTTGGGTACGTTTGCTAGTTACGCAATGATTGTAGAAGTTATATTTTCATGGCCAGGAGTCGGTAGTTGGCTTGTCTCAGGAATTTATCAACGCGACTACACGGTGATCCAAGGCGGTGTTTTGGGTGTGGCATTGATTATTATCTTTTTCAGTATCCTAATAGAGGTACTCCATAACGCCATTAACCCTATCAGCAGGAAAGAAATTTATGCCGCGAATTAGCATCTATCAGGAAGATGACATTCCTTCTCCTATGCGAAAGCTTTGGCAAGCATTTGCTGATAACCCATTTGCTCTCATGGGGTTGTGGGCAGTTACTTGTTTATTGTTTTTGGCTATTTTTGGCCCTTGGATAGCGCCATTTTCACCTGAACAACAAGATCCATTAGCGCTGCTGCTGCCCCCATCATGGGATGCCAGTGGCACAGTAGAGCACTTTCTTGGCACTGATGACTTAGGTCGAGATATTTTTAGTCGACTACTTCATGGCGCACACTTAACATTTGGCATGGCATTAGCCATCGTTATGGCCTCTCTCGCGGTCGGATTCGTGATTGGCTCCATATCTGGCATGATGAAAGGACTGAAGTCTTCGATATTAAGCCACCTACTAGATGCATTGTTATCAATCCCATCGTTGTTAATGGCTATTTTAGTGGTCGCCGTTATGGGGCCAGGGCTAAGTAACGTTTTTTGGGCAGTCGGTATCGCATTAACGCCGCAATTTGTTCGCGCAATTCACCAAGCGGTGCATGAAGAACTACAAAAAGACTACGTTACTGCAGCTAAACTTGATGGTGCGAACTCTATCCAAATATTTTGGTACGTCATAATGCCAAATGTATGGGAAACTCTCATTATTCAAACCACCTTAGCCATTTCTGCCGCTATTTTGGATATTGCAGCGCTTGGTTTTCTCAACCTCGGCGCCCAGGCACCGAGTCCAGAATGGGGCGCGATGGTGTCCCAAGGGCTGGATAACCTTCTAACCGCTCCTTGGACTGTGACAATTCCAGGGGTTGCGATTCTTTGCAGTGTGCTTGCCATTAACTTAGTTGGTGACGGATTAAGGTCGGCGTTATCGCCAATAAGAAACTAATAATATGCCACTTCTCGATATTAGAAATCTCACCATTGAACTTGATACCCCTCATGGACGCGTCAAAGCGCTAGAGCGAGTATCGCTGACCATTAACCCTGGCGAGCTGCACGGTTTGGTCGGAGAGTCTGGTTCTGGACGTAGCTTATTGGCACGAGCCATTTTAGGTGTGCCAGGCCACAATTGGACAATTACGGCTGACCGCATGATGTGGGACGGGCAGAACCTAATGGAGATGTCCACGAAACAAAGGCGTAACTTAATGGGCAGTGAGATTGCAATGATCTTTCAGGACCCAACCAGCAGTCTTGACCCCGCCATCTCCGTAGGCAGCCAAATCATTGAAGCTATGCCGATCGATAAGCACTTACCATTTTGGAAGCGCGGTAAAGTTCGCCGAAAAACAGCTGAAAAATGGTTGCATAAAGTCGGTATTAAGCACACAGATAAGGTCATGGATAGCTACGCTTGGGAACTGTCTGAAGGCGAATGCCAAAAAGTGATGATCGCGATGGCCGTGGCTAACCAGCCGAGGTTACTCATCGCAGACGAACCAACTGACTCAATGGAACTGAGTACCCAAGCACAAATCTTTCGGCTATTGAGTAAGCTCAACCAGCTACAGAATGTATCTATTTTATTAATTAGCCACGAGCTTGAAACTTTGTCAGGTTGGTGTGATCAACTTACTGTTCTATATTGTGGCCAGGTGATGGAGTCAGGCCCTACAGCAGAATTATTGGCGCAGCCTTTTCACCCATATACCGAAGCCCTAATTGAAAATGCACCCGATTATTCTGGTGAGCTAGCCCATAAATCAATGATGCAAACATTGCCGGGCTCGGCACCCGCTTTACAACACTTGCCAATAGGATGTCGATTAGGTCCACGTTGCCCTCAAGCACAGAAAAAATGTGTAAGCCAGCCTAGCCTGTGCCATAAAAAAGATCGCTATTTCGCTTGCCATTTCCCATACCATAATGAGCCTTGTAATGACGACACCTCTTCTTAAAGTTACCAACCTGAGCAAAAGTTACTATGCAGGTTATAAGCGTTTCAAGCGTCAATATAACCAGGCATTGTCTCCCGTCTCATTCGAACTAAAAACCGGTGAAACACTGGCTATAGTAGGTGAAGCCGGCTCTGGAAAAAGTACCATTGCAAGGATATTGGTTGGCGCCGAAATAAGAAGTGGCGGTGATATTTATTTTGAAGGCGAATCGCTTGATAAACATAATTTAAAGCAACGCTGCCGGATGATCCGGATGATTTTCCAAGATCCAAACACCTCGTTAAATCCAAGACTAACCATTGGTGACTTACTCGACGAACCACTGAAGTTCAATACAGACCTCGCTGAAAGCGAAAGACGAGCAATTGTGGTCGACAAACTTAGAAAAGTTGGCTTACTTTCAGAGCATGTCGACTTTTATCCGCATATGATCTCTGAGGGGCAAAAGCAACGAGTCGCCGTTGCTCGCGCATTAATGCTTGACCCTAAAATCATCATTGCAGATGAAGCGCTCACCGCGCTAGATCTCTCTGTCCGAGCACAGATATTAAACCTGCTACTAGAATTGCAAAAAGAGATGGGACTTTCCTACATCTTTGTGTCACACAATATGAACATTATCCGTCATGTCAGTGATAAAATAATGGTGTTAAAAAAGGGCGAACTCATCGAAAAAGCCACCACAGAGCAGCTATTTAATGCGCCACAGCACGAATACACTCAACGGCTAATTCAGGAACAAAGCCTGTTCACACGTAAGAAATAATGCCGTCAGATTTAAGCGCTGCAGATAACGTTTATACAGTGTGCGATAACACGTCAAATACAACTTCATGCACTTAGCTGATATCCATGGATGCTTTAAGACCTTAGCACCTGCGGACATTCGCCTAATTGATACGATGACTTTAACTGCTCCAACCACTGATAAAATCACACAAATTAACGAAAATTAAGTGTCATTTGGTGTGGGTTTATTTATCCTAGATACAATTTTTTCAGAGAAATAGAAAATATGATTATCAAACCTAGAATCCGTGGCTTTATATGTACAACGACTCACCCTGTTGGTTGTGAAGCTAATGTACTTGAACAGATCAACATTACCAAAGCCAAAGGCAAAATTGCTAATGGTCCAAAAAAGGTATTAGTTGTTGGTTCTTCAAGTGGTTACGGTCTTTCTTCGCGGATCACTGCAGCGTTCGGTAGTGACGCGGCCACCTTAGGTGTATTTTTTGAAAAACCAAGCTCAGAGAAGAAACCAGGTACCGCAGGTTGGTATAACTCTGCTGCATTCGATAAGTTTGCCAAAGCCGAAGGCCTATACTCGAAGAGCATTAACTGTGATGCCTTTAGCCATGAAGCGAAACAAAAAGCCATTGAACTGATCAAAGAAGACTTAGGCCAAGTCGATATGGTGGTTTACTCGCTAGCTTCTCCTGTACGAAAACTTCCTGATAGCGGTGAGCTTATTCGCTCATCTTTAAAGCCAATCGGTGAACCTTATAAAGCGACAGCAGTAGACACCAATAAAGATATCATTATTGAAGCAAGCGTTGAGCCTGCTACAGAGCAAGAGATTAATGATACCGTTACAGTCATGGGCGGTGAAGATTGGGAATTATGGATGCAAGCACTCGCAGAAGCGGGCGTATTGGCTGATGGTTGTAAAACCGTTGCCTATAGCTATATTGGTACCGAACTTACATGGCCAATCTATTGGCATGGCGCACTAGGTAAAGCAAAAATGGACCTAGACCGTGCAGCACACGCATTAGATGATAAATTATCAGCAACTGGTGGCAGTGCAAACGTAGCAGTACTGAAGAGTGTTGTTACCCAAGCCAGCTCAGCAATCCCAGTAATGCCATTATATATAGCGATGGTATTTAAAAAGATGCGTGCAGAAGGCCTTCACGAAGGTTGTATTGAACAAATTAACCGCATGTTCAGCGAGCGTTTATACAAAGCCGATGGTAGTGCAGCAGAAGTCGATGACAGCAATCGCCTTCGTTTAGATGACTGGGAACTTCGAGAAGAGATCCAGCAACATTGTCGTGATATGTGGCCGCAAGTGACTTCAGAAAATCTAGCGGAATTGACTGATTACCGTGAATATAAAGAAGAGTTCTTGAAACTGTTCGGTTTCGGTATTGAAGGTATTGATTACGAGCAAGATGTAAAGCCTAATGTTGAGTTTGATGTGATTTCTATCTAAATCTTAAATCATATGAAATTGTCGAAACGTCGCTAAATGCGGCGTTTTTTTATGGCTAATACCACTGTTTTTACAAAGCATACTAACAAGCCGTCATTGATAATTATCACGAATACCCTCTCATTGTATAATCTAGCCATTAAAACTGTTGTAAGGCCATTATACAGCCGCCATCGGCTTATCTGGGCTTACCCTCGTTCCTCAAAATTGCAGCACTCTAAAACCTATCAGTATAAAGATTTCACCGCTCAGCGAGAGTTTAGCGCCTTTTTGGCTTGCAGCTTCTGTGTTGAATAAACTCAGAAGGGAATAACCATTTCATTACCAATACGCTTTGAATTGAAAAGGTTGAGGGGCTCTGTACGGGTCAAATACTTAATGAAATTGGTATTAGTTCGCCAAGAATCACTCTGAGTAGACCAACTTTTATATTGATTGGTATTCAATCTAAGAATTAATACTGATTAACACCACAGAAGCACATCTCCTTGCTAACTGCCGTTGAATCAATAAGTGCCCTACACGGGTCAAATTTTAGACACAAAAAAGCCGGCTATTGCCGGCTTTAAATATTGATGAAGTCGCTTATTGCTTATTCAACAACTGGGTAAAGTACTTCGCCCTTAGCTTTTAAGCCAGCAATCACTGCACGGTAATCGTTTTCAGTGTATTGCGAGTTCAAACGCTGTTTTAATGCATCAATAAGGTTTGCATCGACGCCTTCAGCTGCGTTTACCTTATTAAGAACAACGACAGCGTAACCAGTAGCAAGCGCAACTGTATCTACTGTTGCTGTATCTGCAGGCTGTGCCATTGCAAATGCTTTACTAACAACAGCGCCATCAATGTCTTGCTCAAAGCGTGCTAACTTGTCTTTAACCAAGTAACCTGCTGTTATACCGTCAGCTTTAAATGCAGCCATTGCATCTTGTGCTTGTTGACGTGCATTTTCATTGGCTTGCTCTTGCTTCAAGCGCCCAGCAATGCCATCTCTAACTTCTGCAAGCTCCATTGAGCCAGCCGCTTTATGCGAGTTAACACGAATAACAACAACATGGTTTGCTTCAACTTCAAGCACATCACTGTTCATGCCATCAAGTAATACATTCGAAGAGAATGCTTCTTTTAGGATGGCAGGCTTTGAAAACAAAGCTGGTGCGTTATTTCGAGTGAATTCAGGCGTTGTTTCAACTTCAACACCTAGCTCTCTCGCCGCTTCAGACAATGTATCAGGTACTTCGTAGCTTGTATCAGCAAGTACTTGCTGAAGTTCGTAGAACTTATCGACAGCTTGTCGCTCTTGCAGCTGTGCAATGATTTTCTCTTTTACGTCAGCAAAAGGAGCTTCTGCACCGGCTTGAATATCTACCGCTTTGATAATGTGGTAACCAAAGTTGGTCTTAACCACGTTTGAGTAGCTGCCTTTATCTAAGGCAAAAAGTGCTGCATCAAACTCTGGTTCCATGACGCCAGCTTCAAACCAATCAAGTTGTCCACCCTGCTCGCCACTAAATGTATCTTGCGACTCAGCTTTAGCAAGCTCTGCGAAATCTTCAGCATTTTGTAGTTTTTGGTAAATGGCTTCAGCTTTCTGTTCAGCATTATCATCGTCTAGACCAATAAGGATATGTGCAGCTAAACGCTTCTCAGGCTGTAAATATTGAACTTTGTTCTCATCATAGTACGCTTTAGCTTCCGCTTCGGTCACTGTGATATCCGCTGCTAACTGCTTAGCATCGAGTTCAATATAGTTAAGGCTTACTATCTCAGGTCTTACAAATTGACCAAGATTCGAGTTGTAATAAGTCTGGATCTGCTCATCAGTGACGCTCGCCGCAGCAAGGAACGGAGTAGAATCGATAACTAAATAATTAATATCGCGAGTTTGACCTTGGATATTAGCCAAATATTCAGCTTCACCTGGTAACACAAACTCAGAACCAACTAGAGTTGCCACTAACTGACGACGTGTCATATCAGTACGCATCATGTCTCTGAATGAATTGGCTTGATAGCCTAACTGGCGCAAAATAGCTTGATAACGGTCGTTATCAAATTTACCGTCAGTTTGGAACGCCGGTTCCTGCATAATCGCTGTGCGGATCTGTTCATCAGATACACGAAGTCCAAGCTCAACAGCATTTTGATCAAGTAACTTTTCAGCCACAAGACGCTCTAATACACTTTGCTTAACGCTTTGCATATAATTGTCGTCGGCAGATAAAGTCGAGAACATGTCACCAAGCTGTTGCTCAAGACGACCACGTTCATTCTCATATGCTTGTTCTAACGCTGAGTTGCTGATCTCTTCACCATTTACGGTAGCAGCTGCAACCTCAGTTGAAGAACCTAAATAACTACTCACGCCCGTAAATGCAAATGAAAGTATCACTAAGACTAAAATGCTCTTTGCAATTACGCCTTGCGACCCTTCACGAATCTTTTCTAACATCAGACTTCTCGCTGGTTGCGATTAATAAAATAAAAAGGCGCATCACTTCTTGGATGCGCCTTTTTGTAATTTAATAGTAAAGAGACATATACCTCTTTACTCTTTTGACCATCACTAAGTAAATACTTAGCCATTGTCTTTTTGCTCGTAAAAAGCACTATCAAGTAGTGCTTTATACAATAACCTTACAAAAGCTGCAGTTAACGAATTTCTTAGTTAACAGCGTCTTTAAGCGCTTTACCAGCTTTAAATGCTGGAATGTTTGCTGCAGCGATCTTGATCTCTTTACCCGTTTGAGGGTTACGACCAGTGCGCTCTGCACGTTGACGCACTTCGAAAGTACCGAAACCAACAAGAGCAATCTTATCGCCTTCTTTTAGGCCGTCAGTAACAGCGCCAATGAAAGAATCTAATGCACGGCCAGCAGCGGCTTTAGAAATGTCAGCACCAGAAGCGATTTTCTCGATTAGTTCAGATTTGTTCATGTCATCCCCTTGAATGTAATTTTTGTACCGCACCCAAATCCTTGTCTAGAGCGGTCTGCGGAGGCTTTTTATAACAAGCTTGGAACCAAAGTTCAAGCCTTATAGGAAAACCAAATAAATATTTTAGGATACTGCTCAAAACCAGTCACTCCAAGGGCTGGAGCGACTGACTCTCCACTGACTTAGGCTACCACAGCTAAGGGCTTTGGTAAGCCCCTTTTTACACTTTTTTTGTGCAATACTGCAATTTATTGCGTTAGCCCACGTTTTCCACTACTTCAAAGCCTTCAACTGGGCGTTCTAACGCGTGTTTCAGGACTTCTTCAACCCATTTCACTGGGTAAATTTTTAAGTCAGCGATAACATTTGCAGGAATTTCTTCCAAATCTCGTTCATTTTCTTTTGGAATTAGAACGACTTTAGTTCCACCGCGATGTGCAGCAAGTAATTTTTCCTTTAAACCACCGATCGGTAACACTTCTCCACGAAGCGTAATTTCACCAGTCATAGCAACATCTGCTCGAACAGGGTTGCCCGTTAAACTAGATACTAGTGCCGTGCACATTGCAGCGCCGGCTGAAGGACCATCTTTTGGCGTTGCTCCTTCAGGAACATGCACATGAATATCGCGCTTTTCATAAAAATCGGGATTAATGCCCATCTGCTCAGCACGAGCACGAACAACCGTCATTGCCGCTTGAATCGACTCTTGCATGACATCACCCAAAGAACCGGTATAAGACAGTTTGCCTTTACCTGGTACAGACGTTGCCTCAATCGTAAGCAAATCGCCACCGACCTCAGTCCATGCCAGACCAGTTACTTGGCCAATCTGGTTGTTTGACTCTGCTTTACCATAGTCACAACGCTGCACACCCAAGAACGACTTGAGGTTGTCTTGATTCACCTCAACATGCTTAATACTCTTATCAAGCAAGATCTGTTTAACGACTTTACGACAGATTTTCGAAAGTTCACGTTCAAGTGCACGCACACCCGCTTCACGAGTGTAGTAGCGAATAATGCCAATGATGGCACTATCGTCAACTGTCACCTCTTTCGTTTTTAGGCCGTTACGTTCAATCTGTTTTGGCAACAAATGTTGCTTGGCAATATTCAGTTTTTCATCTTCGGTATAACCCGACAAACGAATCACTTCCATACGGTCTAAAAGAGGCCCTGGTATGTTCATTGAATTCGATGTAGCAACAAACATTACATCAGACAGGTCATAATCGACCTCCATGTAATGGTCACTGAACGTTGCATTTTGCTCAGGATCAAGAACTTCCAATAATGCCGATGCTGGATCGCCACGCATGTCGCTACTCATCTTGTCGATTTCATCAAGCAAGAACAGTGGATTTTTCACACCCACTTTTGACATCTTCTGAATCACTTTACCTGGCATTGAACCGATATAAGTACGGCGATGACCACGAATTTCAGCTTCATCTCTAACACCACCAAGAGCAACTCGCACGTACTTACGCCCTGTTGCTTTGGCGATAGATTGCCCTAAAGAAGTCTTACCAACACCAGGAGGTCCAACTAAACAAAGAATTGGTCCTTTAAGCTGCTTAACTCGGCTTTGAACTGCTAGGTATTCTAAAATACGCTCTTTGACTTTCTCTAAACCAAAGTGGTCTGTATCAAGTACATCCTGCGCCTTGGCTAAATCGCGTTTGATCTTAGAACGCTTATGCCATGGGACGGATACCATCCACTCAACGTAACTTCTCACCACTGTCGCTTCAGCTGACATTGGAGACATCATCTTTAACTTGTTGAGTTCAGCTTTCGCTTTTTCCTGAGCTTCCTCAGGCATCTTGGCTTCTTCTATCTTTTTCGCCAAGCTTTCAAACTCATCATGAGACTCGTCAATATCACCGAGTTCTTTTTGAATAGCTTTCATTTGCTCATTCAAATAGTATTCGCGTTGACTTTTTTCCATCTGCTTTTTAACACGACCACGAATACGTTTCTCAACCTGTAATAAGTCGATTTCGGATTCCATCATCGCCATCAAATATTCGATGCGCTCACCCACATTAACCATCTCAAGCACAGATTGCTTATCTTCTAGCTTAAGTGGCATATGTGCAGCCATGGTATCGGCGAGCCGTGCTGCCTCATCGATGCCAGACAGTGAGGTTAAGACTTCAGGTGGGATCTTTTTGTTTAACTTGATGTAGCCTTCAAACTGGCCCACAGCAGAGCGAACAAGCACCTCTTCCTCTTTTTCTGTAAGAGGCTCTGACTCTAAATAGTGAGCCGTGGCTTGGAAGATATCATCCTGCTCTGAATAGTTATCGATGCGCGCACGTTGCCCCCCTTCGACCAACACTTTTACGGTGCCGTCAGGGAGTTTTAAAAGTTGCAGGATTGAAGCTACTGTTCCAACGTCGAAAATATCGTCGCTGCTTGGGTCATCGAGCTCAGCATCACGCTGAGCGACCAGAATAATTTGTTTACCTTGATCCATTGCTTTTTCTAAGCAACGAATGGACTTTTCTCGTCCTACGAATAACGGAATTACCATATGAGGATAAACCACCACATCTCTCAGTGGTAGTACGGGTAGTTCGATTCGCGTATCACGCTCTTGAGTCATAGCTCGATTCCGTTTTATATGAATACTTAAGAGTATATTGGGATGATTCGATAGGTTTCAATGGCGAATAACAATTAAATAATAAACTGCACAAAAAAGGAGCCATAAAGGCTCCTTTTCGATACGCTGATGCTATTTAAGCAATGACTTATTCAGCCGTTGCTGTTTGAGCTTCATTTGTCGCGTAGATAAGTATTGGTGTTGATTCGCCTTTCACGACCGACTCATCGACAACCACTTTAACCACATCATCTGTTGACGGTAAGTCATACATGATATCGAGTAAAATGCCTTCAACGATAGAGCGTAAACCACGAGCACCGGTTTTACGGGTCTGTGCTTTAAGAGCAATCGCTTTAAGTGCATCTTCTCTAAACTCTAACTCAACATCTTCCATTTCAAACAAAGCAGCAAACTGCTTTGTTATGGCATTTTTAGGCTCAGAAAGAATTTGAATAAGTGCTGCATCATCAAGTTCAGCTAACGTAGCTAGAACAGGAAGACGACCAATAAACTCTGGAATTAGACCAAACTTCACCAGATCTTCAGGCTCTACTTGCAATAACGTGTCTGAGATTGTCGCTTTGTCAGCTTCGCCTTTAACTTCAGCGCCAAAACCAATACCAGTGCCCACATGAGAACGTTGTTCAATCACTTTCTCTAGGCCTGCAAATGCACCACCACAGACGAACAGGATTTTAGAGGTATCAACCTGTAAGAACTCCTGCTGCGGATGCTTACGGCCACCTTGAGGTGGAACCGCAGCAACGGTACCTTCAATGAGTTTAAGCAAAGCTTGCTGAACACCTTCACCAGAAACATCACGCGTGATAGATGGGTTGTCAGACTTACGACTGATTTTATCAATTTCATCGATATAGACGATTCCGCGCTGGGCTTTCTCTACATCATAGTCGCACTTTTGCAGTAGCTTCTGAATGATGTTCTCTACATCTTCACCCACATAACCCGCTTCAGTAAGCGTTGTTGCATCAGCCATAGTGAACGGTACATTCAAGAAACGCGCTAGCGTTTCTGCAAGTAGTGTTTTACCACTACCAGTTGGGCCAATCAGCAAGATATTACTCTTACCTAGCTCAACCCCATCTTTAGGACTGGCATTTTTAAGGCGTTTGTAATGGTTATATACCGCTACTGACAACACCTTCTTTGCTTTGTCTTGGCCAATAACATAATCGTCCAAGTGCGCTCGTAATTCATGCGGTGTTGGCAACTTGTCTTGATCTTGCTTAGGAGAGATCTCTTTAATCTCTTCCCTAATAATGTCGTTACAGAGTTCTACACATTCATCGCAAACATATACAGAAGGTCCAGCAATAAGTTTTCTTACTTCATGCTGGCTCTTTCCACAAAAAGAGCAGTACAGCAGCTTGCCGCCGTCACCTTTGTTCTCGCTCATTACCTTACCTCTGTTTGCAGCCTAAAGACTGCAGGATTCTTTATTTCACTTCTTTACTCAGCATAGCTCAGCAGAAAGTAAAAATCAGCCTCGTTTTGCTAAAACTGAATCAACTAGACCGTATTCAGCTGCTTCGTCAGCACTCATAAAGTTATCACGGTCAGTATCACGCTCAATAACTTCAAGTGGCTGACCCGTATGTTCGGCTAGCATAGTGTTCAACTTGTTCTTTATGCCTAAGATCTCTTGTGCATGAATAGCAATGTCTGATGCCTGGCCTTGGAACCCGCCTAATGGCTGATGGATCATAACACGTGAATTAGGTAAACAATGACGTTTTCCTTCTGCTCCACCTGCTAGTAAGAATGCGCCCATGCTTGCTGCTTGACCGATACATACCGTACTTACGTTTGGCTTGATGAACTGCATCGTGTCGTAAATAGCCATACCCGCTGTAACAGAACCGCCTGGCGAGTTGATATAAAGGTAGATATCCTTATCTGGGCTTTCTGACTCCAAAAACAGTAACTGAGCCACGATAAGGTTCGCCATATGCTCTTCAACTTGACCGACTAAAAAGATCACTCGCTCTTTTAAAAGACGAGAATAGATATCGTATGAGCGTTCACCTTTAGCTGTTTGTTCAACAACCATAGGCACAAGTGCATTAAGTACTGATTCTGGTGCTTTGTGCATGATTAACTTCCCTAAATAAAAATGGCTCGCATGAGGAACCTCATACGAGCCATTATAAATGGCTAATAGCCATTTAAGTCAAGCGATCGTTATGCGCGACCGGTAGCCTTGTTCATAAATTCTTCAAAATTGACTTCTTTTTCAGTCAAAGTTGCAGTTTTAAGTAACTCTTCTACTGCTTGCTCTTCAAGTGCAACGTTACGCATGTTTTGCATAAGCTCTTCGTTACCATTGTAGTAAGCAACAACTTCACTTGGATCTTCGTATGCAGATGCCATTGAAGCGATTAAACCTTGAACACGCTCGTCTTCAGCTTTAAGTTCGCTAGTCTTGATAACTTCACCAAGTAGTAAACCAACTTTAACGCGACGCTCAGCTTGCTCAGTGAACAAGTCAGCTGGTAGTTCAGGCATGCTTGCAGCTTGATCACCAAAACGTTGCATAGCTTGCTTACGCAATACTTCTACTTCGCCTTCGATCAATGCTTTTGGTAGTTCCAAAGCATTTTGCTCAACTAAACCGTTAAGAACTTGCTCTTTAACATTCGCTTTAAGCGCTTGCTCAAGTTCACGACCCATGTTCTTGCTGATTTCAGCACGTAACGCGTCGATTCCGCCTTCGTTAACACCAAATAGTGTTGCGAACTCGTCATTAACTTCAGGAAGGTCAGCACCTTGAACTTCAGTCAAAGTAATAACAAACTTAGCTGCTTTACCTTTCAAGTTCTCTGCGTGGTAATCTTCAGGGAAAGTAACTTCGATTTCGAACTCTTCACCTGCTTTATGCCCTTCAACACCAGATTCGAAACCTGGGATCATACGGCCGCTGCCTAGTTGTAGTTCGAAGTCATCAGCTTTTCCGCCTTCAAACTCTTCACCGTCAACTGAACCAACGAAGTTGATTTTAGCTTTATCGCCTTCAGCAGCTGCACGCTCAACAACTTCAAAAGAAGCATGTTGGTTACGTAGCGTTTCAATCATTGCGTCAACATCAGCTTCTGTTACTTCTGCTTTAGGTTGCTCAACAGCAATTGACTCTAGACCTTTAAGTTCTACTTCTGGGTAGATTTCAAAAGTAGCAACAAACTCAAAGCTTTCGCCTTCAGTTGTTCCTGGAGCGAAAGTTGGTGCACCCGCTGGGTTTAACTTTTCAGCAATAATAGCTTCAACAAAGTTACGCTGCATCACTTCACCAGTGATGTCTTGACGAATAGCTTTACCATAACGCTTATTAATAACGCTTACAGGTACTTTTCCTGGACGGAAACCTGGGATACGAGCACGCTTAGCTTCACTTTTTAATGCTTCTTTAACTGTATTTTCGATCTGCTCAGCAGGTACCGAAATAGTTAGGCGACGCTCTAGGCCTTGTGTGGTTTCTACAGAAACTTGCATTTTTTTACCTCGAAATATGTCTATCGTCCTTTGTAATAGTCGAAATTTCAACTATTAAGGTATTCGTTTCTTGACTCGTAAATTTAACCAAAATGCCCATAAACGCTGACGTTCGGCACTGGTCACTCTTAGTTGATAATGATCAAGACGCGACATTATAGCTATCGAATGCGCTGGAGTCGAGCCTCAAAGCATGATTTACAGACGTAAAAAAAGCGACCTAGGGTCGCTTTTTGAACTTCTTTACAGAATGAGTGGGGTGACTGATGGGGCTCGAACCCACGACAACCGGAATCACAATCCGGGGCTCTACCAACTGAGCTACAATCACCACAAAAATGGTACGCCCGGCAGGATTCGAACCTGCGGCCACCCGCTTAGAAGGCGGGTGCTCTATCCAACTGAGCTACGGGCGCTCGGCAATGAAATAAATTCATTTCCTGAACTGGGCAACTAACGTTCCACGTTAGCTTAAAAATGTGGTCGGTGATAGAGGATTCGAACCTCTGACCCTCTGGTCCCAAACCAGATGCGCTACCGGGCTGCGCTAATCACCGAGTCAATATAGATGTTTAAAGAGGATCACCCTCTGGTCCGCTTCTTATCACAACCCTGATACACTACCAAGATGCGCTAATCACCGAGCTTTTTACTTTAAAACTTCACAAGGAAAATGGGGTGACTGATGGGGCTCGAACCCACGACAACCGGAATCACAATCCGGGGCTCTACCAACTGAGCTACAATCACCACTGCTTATTTCCTACTAACAAAACTTTCGTTTCCAATCTGGTGCACCCAGAAGGATTCGAACCCTCGGCCTCACCCTCCGGAGGGGTGCGCTCTATCCAGCTGAGCTATGGGTGCCTGCCTTGTTAGCGCCGCATATAATATGGATAAATAGCCCCCCCGTCTACAGTTGATTTGCTTTTTTTTACCTGTTTGCTCAAGATTTGAGTGATTAGTGTGCTTTTAAAGCACCGCTGTACAAAATAAAGCCTTGGATATAAAGATTTTTCATGTTATTTATATTGATTAGCTCAATTCCTGATCAGAATAAAAAAATAGCGCTTGGCGGAAATGCATGTTTAGGGAAGAAACATCGCAGTCGACAGAAACTGTGAAATTAAATAAAAGGATTGCACGCTTAAAAGTATTGGCTCAAAAATACAAGCGCGCAGAAGTCACCCAAAATGCTCTGTTAGAGATTTCTAACTTCGCAGCAAGCGTCAGCACACCTGAAGAGTTCTATTCATCTCTGCACCAATCTCTCAAGAAGCTAATTCCTGCTGACAATTTTTTCATCGCAACGCTTAATCCAACGACAGAAAGAATTGAAGTTCCTTTTTTCGAAGATGAAAAAGATCTCCACCCTGAAGATTGCTATCCAGAAGAAGATCTATCCGACATGCTCTATAGTGGCTTAACCGGATATGTACTCAAAACAGAGCAGGCGTTAATTTGTAATAACGACACCTACACAGAGTTGGTAGCATCTAACGAGATAATTCCGCGGGGCAGCGATTGTCATCAATGGGTTGGTGTGCCAATTAAAAGCGCCGAGAGCACCACTGGCGTGCTTGTGGTACAAAGTTATCATACCGATACCTATTACAGTGATATGGAATTAGAGCTAATGACATTTATTAGCCACCACATATCAGCGGTGATTGAACGTCTGCAATATCAAGAACAACTCGAACTTGCCATCGAGACTCGCACTAAAGAGTTGAGTATTGCGTATAACAAGCTAAAACTTGAAGTTTATGAGAGGCGAAGAGCCGAACGATTACAGAAATCTCTATTTGAGATAGCCGATCTTGCAACTTCAAACATTGATAGCCTTGAGTTTTACGAAGAGCTTCATCGTGTTATTAGCCATTTAATTCCAATTAATAATTGCTTTATTTCATTACTTAATGACGAACGGGATTCACTGAGTTTCCCCTACTTTGTTTCGCAGTTTGATCTACCATCACCTAAACCCCGAGCGATTAGCGACGGCTTAACCGAATATATTTTACTTAATCAAAAGCCGAGACTTTTAGAGCGCAGTGATATCGATGCCCTTATTCAGTCTGGTGAGCTCTACTGTGAAGCACCTGAGTTAAACGACACTCAGGAGATAAATCAGTGGATAGGCTTACCGCTATTCATTCACGGTGAAGTTAGAGGTTCGCTAACTATTTACAGCTATAGTTATATCCAAAACTATCAAGAAAAAGACCTCGAACTACTGACGTTTGTATCGCAACATATTGCGACTGCTATAGAGAAAAAATTGTCAGCTGAATCATTACAAATTAGCTACGAACAACTTGAAGAAAAGATTAATGAGCGAACTCAAGCGTTAGCATGTGTCAACGGTGATCTTGAAAAAGAGATAAACCAACGTAAGCGTATCGAGCGTCAATTAGTCCACGATGCCAAACATGATAACCTCACAGGTTTACCAAATCGTGCCATGTTTATGGAGCGATTATCGCAATCAATTAAGCATGTTCGCCGCCATACTCTCGACAAGTTCGCCGTACTGTTTATCGATATGGATAGGTTTAAACTACTTAACGACACCTTAGGCCACCTAGAGGGCGACCGCTTTCTTATCGAAACAGCAAAACGCCTTAAACTCTGTATTCGCAACAATGACATGCTAGCCCGATTAGGCGGCGATGAGTTTGTGATCTTACTCGATTCTGTTGGTAACCAAAAAGATGCTGAAGATGTTGCCGAGCGGGTACTACTTGAGTTGTCGCGGCCCTATGCATTGGCCAATCAGCAACTCAACTCCAGCGCAAGTATAGGTCTCGCCATGAGCGGGCAGAACAATTCAGATACCAGTGAATCCATTTTGCGCAATGCTGACAACGCAATGTATCAAGCAAAATCGAAAGGCAAAGGTTGCTACGTGCTCTTTGATCAAGGCAGTAATAAACTGCATGTACAAGAGCTTGAGCTAGAAAACGAGCTTAAGGTTGCGTTAGAGAACGGTGATCTACAGTTGAGTTACCTGCCCATTATGGAGCTAGATTCAGAGAGAGTCATTGCATTTGAACCTAGGCTTTTTTGGCACCACCCAACCCTAGGCAAAGTGAAGCAAATACAGCTCAATAACATTGCAGAGCACTGCAATCTGCTCATTGAGCTTGATAACTATATGCTGGCAATGATTAACGACGGCTTTCATTCGCTAGAGCAGCGCTTTGGGGTGGACTTCCACATACAAGTCTCCATATCTAGCCAGCATTTGAACCATAAACATGCACTCAGAGCGCTAAAGAATAAGGTAAAGCAGTGTAGCTTTGATCTAACCAAGCTCACCCTATTCTTCAACGAAAAAGAGTTTGTGCAAAACGCCAATAATCACATTAATGCTTTTGAACAGCTCAATGGCCTCAACGTGCAGTTGGGTATAGATGGTTACGGCAGTGCCCATAGTGCGATAAGCAGCTTAACCTTCTTACCCATTCAGTCGTTAAAGCTAGACTCTAGTTACGCCACTCATCTTGAGAGCGAACAACATCTAAAACTAATAAAAGCATATTACAGTGCAGCTAGAGCATTGGAGCTGGAAATATTTGCAGTAGGGGTTGCAACGAAAGCACATTGCCAACTGCTATCAGATATAGGATTTGAAAAGGGACAAGGAATCGCACTTGGAAAAGTGTTTGAACTCGATAGTAGCAGCAATCAAGTTTGCGCATAACGCAGCAGCTTAAGCTGCTGCGAAACAACAGAAACTACTTCTTAAACATATCTCTCAGGTTAGCAATATTGGCCTTACCTGACTGCTGACGTTGCTCTGCACTTTGGGCTGGCTTTCTATTTTCCCAAATCAGATCATCTTGCGGCAATTCCATTAAGAAGCGGCTTGGTTCACAACGAATAGTCTCACCAAACTGACGTCGTTCACGACAGATAACAAACCACAGCTCTTTTTGTGCACGGGTAATCCCTACGTAAGCTAAGCGACGTTCTTCATCAACATTATCTTCATCAATGCTACTTTGGTGTGGCAAAATACGTTCTTCAGCCCCCACCATAAACACGTAAGGGAACTCCAATCCTTTTGATGCATGCAATGTCATCAACTGCACTTGATCGCCACCTTCGTCTTCACTATTACGTTCCATCATGTCACGCAGCGTTAGCCGAGCTACCACTTCTGGTAGCGTCATCCCTTCATCCAGCTCATCACCTTCAAGCATCTCTGTTACCCAACGATAAAGCTCAGAGATATTCTTCATCCGCATCTCTGCGGCTTTAGCACTGGTGCTAGTCTCGTATAGGTAATCTTCGTAATTGATATTACGGATCAACTGCTTGACAGCTTCTACTGGATCGCCACGCTCAGCGCAATCACCCGTCTCCACCACAAAGCGGCCAAATTTATATAAAGACGCCATAGCTGCTGGCGGCAGTTCATGGTTAAGATCTGCTTCAAAAATCGCAGCAAACATTGAAATCTGTTTCTTATTAGAGAAGTTACCTAAGCGCTCTAATGTGGCAGGACCAATACCTCGCTTCGGCAAGTTTACAATCCGCAAGAAGGCATTATCGTCGTCAGGGTTCACCACCAAACGTAGATAGGCCATGATATCTTTGATCTCAGCTCGGCCAAAAAATGAGGTGCCGCCGCTGAGCTTGTAAGGAATGCGGTTAGTCATCAACGCCCGCTCAAGTAAACGAGACTGATGGTTACCCCGATACAAAATGGCATAGTCGCCATATTGTGTCCGACCGACAAACTTATGCCGAATCATCTCCGCGACTACCCGTTCAGCTTCCTGCTCCTCATTGGCAGCGATAAGCACTCGAATAGGTTCACCATAAGCCAGTTCACTAAACAGGGCTTTTTCATATACGTGCGGATTATTAGCGATCAAGATATTAGCTGCACGCAAAATACGCTGACTAGAGCGATAGTTCTGCTCTAGCTTAATCAGTTTCAATTTAGGGAAATCTTTACCGAGTAACACCAGGTTCTGTGGTTTAGCGCCACGCCATGAGTAGATAGACTGATCATCATCACCTACCACTGTAAAGCGCGCTCTCTCTCCCACTAGTAGCTTAACCATCTCATACTGACTGGTATTGGTATCTTGGTATTCATCCACCAGCATATATTGAATGCGAGTCTGCCAACGGGTTCTCACCTCTTCATTCTGCCTAAGCAGTAAAGTGGGCAGCAGAATAAGATCGTCAAAATCCAACGCGTTGTATGCTTTCATATGCTGAGCATAACGATGATATAGCACTGCAAACAGTTGTTGCTGCTCATCCTTAGCAATCTTTGATGCTTGCGCAGGGATCACCAAATCACCTTTCCAATTAGAAATGGTGGTGGCTAGCAATCGCAGCAGGTCCTTGTCTTCATCAAGCTCATCTAGAGTCAATTCTTTAAGCAGAGCCAAGGTATCTTGATCATCAAACAGGGAAAAACCAGGCTTTAAGCCCACCACTTTATGCTCGCGCTTAATAATCTCTAATCCAAGAGTGTGAAAGGTCGAGATCCACAGCCCACGCGCCTCTTTGCGCCCCATAGACTGCGACACACGCTCTTTCATCTCACGTGCTGCTTTATTGGTAAACGTCACCGCAGCAATATTACGCGCCTTATAGCCACACTTTTCCACCAGATAAGCGATCTTATTAATAATCACTCTGGTTTTGCCACTACCTGCGCCAGCAAGCACTAAACAAGGACCACTAACATAGTGGACCGCGTCATTTTGTCCGGGATTGAGCTTCATCTGTACTTAACAACCAAGATATTAAAAGGAAGGCACTAAAGAACGAATGATAGCAGAAAGCGACTCTTTAAAAAAAGTTATCAGACTATTCCTCCAACGATAGACTATATTTAAAAACAAACCTCAGCCGTGCCAATGTAAAGAGTCGCCTCGCCCACCATTAATTCTTGCTTATACACAAATTGAACATTAAAATAATGAATGAACGTTCATTCATTACTCTATGGTTTTATGTCAAACAAACGCGATTTAATTTTAAGGGCCTCTGAGAAGATTATCGCCTCTAGCGGGATCCAGGGTCTTTCCATGCAACAAGTTGCTACTGAAGCAGGCGTTGCAGCAGGCACTATCTATCGTTACTTCAAAGACAAAAATGAACTCATTTTAGAGCTTAGAAAAGATGTCTTAGCTCAAGTAGCAGCGCATTTACTTGCTGACCACCAGCAAGGGACATTAGAGCAACGCTTTAAGCGGATCTGGCTCAGGATGCACCACTTTGGCAAACAGCGTTCACCGACCAATTTAAGCTATGAGCAATATGCTCATCTACCTGAGAGCAATACCGAAGAGATCCGCGCTCTTGAGTTCACTCTGTTTGCGCCGCTGCATCAACTGTTTGAAGAGGGCAAAGCCGCTGGTGTTATGCAGCCCTTGAACTCCCGCGCCCTCTATGCACTATCTATGGAGCCTGCAATGACGCTTGCTCGCACCATACGCCGCGGACTCATTCAGTATGAAAATCATGAGATCGAACTCGTTTGCGATCTATGCTGGAAATCAATTTTACTCCCAACCCAATCTACTCACTAAAGGAGCTGTCAGGACATGAAAAAATGGACCCTGGTAATGTTAGTTATTGCTGTGCTGGCATTTGGATCTGTCATCGGATTCAATCTATTTGTTAAAGGCAAGATTGCCGATGCTATCGCCAATATGCCGGAAGCCATTGCTCCGGTAACCGCGATTACTGTAGCCCCCGACTCATGGCAGCCAACAATCAATGCCATTGGTTTTGTTGAACCTAATCAAGGTGTCACTATTTCTAACGAATTAGCAGGTGTTGTTTCTGCAATTAAATTTGAAAATGGTAGCGCTGTCGAAACAGGCCAGATGCTAATTGAACTGGATTCAAAGGTAGAAAAAGCCAACCTTAAGAGCAAGCAGGTGCAGCTCCCCGCGGCATCAGAAGACTTTAAACGCTTAACAAAACTCTATAAGCAAAACTCAGTTTCCAAGCAGGATTTAGACAACAGTGAATCAAAGTACCTCGCGTTAGTAGCCGATAGCGAAAGTTTAAGCGCAACCATTGGCCGCCGCGAAATCAAAGCACCTTTTGCTGGTTTAGTGGGTATTCGAAATGTGAACTTAGGTGAGTATCTGCAAACGGGTACCGAGATTGTGCGCCTTGAAGATATCAGCACCATGAAGATCCGTTTTACCATCCCCCAAACACAGCTGCCGCGTATTGCTAAAGGCCAGCCAGTACATGTGTATGTTGATGCCTACCCGACAGAGCCATTTGAAGGGGTGATTTCAGCCATTGAACCTGCTGTTTTCTACCAAAGTGGTTTGATCCAAGTACAGGCACAAATTCCTAATACTGATTCAAAGTTACGTAGCGGCATGTTTGCCAAAGTTGATATTCAACTGCCTGAGCTTACAAAGCAGATAGTACTGCCACAGACAGCCATTAGCTTTACCCTCTATGGTAACTCGGTTTATGTGATTGAAGACAAAGTTGAAGATGGCGAAAAAATTAAGCGAGTAAAGCAGATCAACGTCAATGTGCTTGAACGTGGCATAAACAATGCGCTAATCACAGGCGACATTAAAGCAGGTGACATGATAGTGACTTCAGGCCAAGTGCGCTTGAGTAACGGTAGCAAGGTGAGTATTAGCGACAATGATGCGCTAACGCCTCCCGCCACACTGCCACAGCTATAAGCGGAGATAGAGCTATGCGCTTTACTGATATTTTTATCCGCAGGCCCGTGCTGGCTGCATCCATTAGCTTTCTAATTCTGCTACTAGGCTTCTACTCGCTTAACAGTATGCAGGTACGAGAGTATCCAGAGATGACCAACACCGTTGTAACGGTTACCACCAGTTACTACGGCGCTGACTCTAACTTGATCCAAGGCTTTATCACCCAACCACTTGAGCAGGCATTAGCCCAAGCGGACAACGTTGACTTTATGACCTCAGACAGCTTTCTGGGTAGCTCAAAAATCACCGTCTACATGAAGCTCAATACCGACCCCAACGGCGCCTTGGCAGATATCTTAGCCAAGGTAAACTCAGTGCGCTCTCAGCTGCCAAAAGAGGCAGAGGACCCAACCGTTGATATGTCGACGGGTTCACAAACCTCAGTGCTGTATATCTCGTTCTTTAGCGACCAGATCAACTCAAGCCAAATTACCGACTACCTTGAGCGCGTGGTTAAACCTGAGTTATTTACCATTGACGGTGTCGCTAAAGTAAATCTCTATGGCGGTATTAAATACGCCATGCGGATCTGGTTAGATCCGGCGCGTATGGGTGCTTTTAACTTATCTTCCACCGATGTGATGAACGTACTGCAAGCCAACAACTATCAATCGGCAGTGGGCCAAGCAAATAATACCTTTACCCTGTTTAACGGCACCGCGGATACTCAAGTCGCTACCGTGGCTGAGTTGGAAAAACTGGTTGTTGGTAGTAAAGATGGTTTAGTCATTCGCCTCGGTGATATTGCCGATGTCAGCTTAGAAAAAAGTCATGACGTTTACCGCGCCTTAGCCGATGGTCAAGAAGCCGTAGTCGTTGCCCTAGATGTCACGCCAACGGCTAACCCACTAGTGGTGGCTGCAGATGCTCGCAATATGATGCCTGACATCACTCGTAACTTGCCGGTGTCGATGAAAGCGCGCGTCTTGTACGATTCATCGCTAGCGATTGACGAGTCTATCAATGAAGTTATAAAAACCATTGGTGAAGCAGCGCTAATTGTAATAGTGGTGATCACACTATTTTTAGGCTCACTTAGAGCGGTAATCATCCCGATTGTAACCATTCCGCTGTCATTAATAGGTGTAGCCGTCATCATGCAGATGTTTGGCTTTACCCTTAACCTAATGACGCTATTGGCAATGGTACTAGCCATTGGTCTTGTGGTGGATGACGCCATCGTAGTGGTAGAAAACGTCGACCGGCATATCAAACTTGGCGAAACGCCCTTCAGAGCAGCCATTATCGGTACTCGAGAAATTGCAGTGCCAGTGATCTCAATGACCATTACCCTCGCTGCGGTATACGCGCCGATAGCACTAATGGGCGGGATAACAGGTTCGCTATTTAAAGAGTTTGCCTTAACGCTTGCCGGAGCCGTATTTATCTCAGGGATAGTAGCACTAACATTATCGCCTATGATGTGCTCTAAAATCTTGAAAGCCCACTCACAACCAAATCGATTTGAGCGTGGCGTTGAGCGTTTCCTTGATGGCTTAACCACTCGCTACAACCGCATGTTAACCGCAGTGCTGAACCATCGCCCTGTAATCGTGGCGTTTGCTGTGATTGTGTTTGTTTCATTGCCGGTAATGTTTAGCTTTATTCCGTCAGAGCTTGCCCCCAATGAAGATAAGAGTGTTGTGATGATGATGGGCACCGCGCCATCAAGCGCTAACCTCGATTATATTCAATCGAATATGTCTTTGGTGACTGACATGATCAGCGCCCAACCAGAGGCTGCAGCGTCACTTGCCTTTGTGGGCGTTCCTAACGCAAACCAAGCCTTTGGTATTGCACCTTTAGTGCCTTGGAGCGAGCGTGATAAGAGCCAAAAGGAGATGCAAAAACTACTTGGTGAACAAGTCAAATCTGTTCCAGGTATGGCTGTTACTACATTCCAAATGCCAGAGCTTCCAGGCGCGTCTAGCGGACTACCTATCCAGTTTGTAATAACCAGCTCAGCTTCGTTTGAGAGCCTATTTCAAATTGGTAGTGGTGTACTTGAAAAAGTGCAGCAAAGCCCGCTATTTGTCTACTCAGAGATAAACCTTAAATTTGACTCTGGCACCATGAAGATCCATATCAAGCGTGACTTAGCCGGTACTTATGGCGTCACTATGCAAGATATTGGCATGACACTAACGACCATGATGAGTGATGGTTACGTCAACCGTATCAACCTTGATGGTCGCTCGTATGAAGTGATCCCGCAGGTAGATCGTAAATACCGTGCTAACCCTGAGTCACTCGATGGTTACTATGTTACTGCTGCAGATGGCCGCTCTATTCCGCTATCCAGCTTGGTCGACATCGAGATGATCTCAGAGCCGCGCTCGCTGCCACACTTTAACCAGATGAATGCGATAACAGTGGGCGGTGTTGCCACTCCTGGTGTCGCCATTGGTGATGCAATTGCCTTCTTGCAGAACATTGGCGATAACGAACTGCCTAAAGGTTACAGCTATGATTTCTTAGGCGAAGCACGTCAATATGTCACCGAAGGTTCAGCGCTATACGCTACCTTCGCACTGGCATTGGCAATTATCTTCTTAGTGCTAGCCAGCCAGTTCGAAAGCCTTAGAGATCCATTAGTGATATTAGTCTCGGTGCCTCTAGCGATAAGCGGCGCATTAATCGCGCTAGGCTGGACCCATGTAATGGGGTTGTCGTCGATGAACATCTACACTCAGGTCGGCTTGATCACCTTGGTGGGTCTAATCACTAAACACGGGATCTTAATGTGTGAAGTGGCTAAAGAGGAGCAACTACATAACGGCCTTAGTAAAGTAGATGCCATTAAGCATGCGGCAACCATTCGTTTGCGCCCTATCTTGATGACCACCGCGGCAATGATCGCCGGCCTGATACCACTGCTGTTTGCAGTAGGCGCAGGTGCGGTAGCGCGTTTTAATATTGGACTTGTGATTGTATCTGGCCTTGCCATTGGTACCATTTTTACGCTGTTCGTATTGCCTGTTATCTACACTTACCTTGCCGAGAGACATGAACCTCTACCGGTATTTGATGAGGAATTGCAACCTCATACATAGTGTATTGCCAGCACAATCAAGACCCACGCTTATTTAGCTTAAAAACTAAGTCTGCGTGGGTCTTTTGTTTTAAGGGGTAGTCACCCGTCAACTTGGCAGCGATTATTTTGGCAATCGCTATCCCCTAAGGTACAATCAACACATACTGAAACAGGCACCCTAGCGGATATTAAAGATGATCAACCCAAAGAAAATCGAAGATGTAGCAAAGCAGCTTAGCGAAAACCTACCTACAGGCCTTAAGCAGTTTGCGGGTGAGTTTGAAGAGCGTAGCAAGCAAGTACTGCAAAATCAGTTACAGAAGCTAGATGTTGTTTCTCGCGAAGAGTTTGAAGTACAGCAACATGTATTGATCAAAACCCGCGAAAAGCTAGAAGCACTGCAAGCTCAAGTCGATGCACTTGAAGCAAAGCTTAACTCTGAAAACTAGTTTTTACACAATAAAAAAGCACCTTAACTGGTGCTTTTTTATTGGCTCATTGACCAGCCTACGTCTTGATTGCATCATGCTTGGCAAACAAGATGACACAACAAGCCAGTAGTGCTAAATCTTTAACAATGAACTGACCACTGCCCGTGAGTACTGGAAAACCCAAGCTGGTTTCATAGCCTGGCAAAGTGATAACAAAAGTCTGTGTTGCCGCAAACGTCAGTGCAGCGATACTCAAACCAAAAACATAAGCTTTACCAGACCAAGGTGCGAGTAAAATACCTATTACTGCCAACAGTTCAACCGCTCCGATAAAGTAAGAGCCATGCAGTACGCTAAACAGTGAATAGATCCAGCTAAATAGCGGACTAGTACTCATCAATCCTTCAATACCATCAGCCTCTATTTGAGTGAACTTCATGCCACCAATCCACACCATGACCAGCAAAATCCCCGCCAAAGCTAACTTAACTGCAAGCTTATTAACCCTTGTATTGCCGGCATAGTGGGAAGCGATAAATAGCGATACAGCAACTATCCCTAAGTACTTTATCAGCCCTTGCCCAGCGCCAATAGCCGGAAAACCTCCTAAAGCATCAATCCAAACAGGGTGGGTGAACATCATCAACAACGGCACCGTTGCCAAGCCCGCATAAACATAGATGATAATCTGGCTCCAACGATAACTTGGCACAATAAGCGCAGCTAAAGTAACAAGCTGCATAACGCCTAATACAGCAGACAACCAAGGAAGATCAGGTAAGTTAACAGCCTGCAGTTGTTTAGCAAAATAACTAACATCGTCAGCAGTGAAGCGAGTTACCGCGGTAAGTAGCAAAAAACTACCCAATAACCAACGCGATATAAATACGCTGTTGGCAACAACTATGGATTTAAGCGACGTAAACATTAAGCGGTTCCTATTCTCATTCAATACTGGTTTCAGCAATAGACCTGCACTTTGCCAAAAGCCTTTCAAACATTTTGCACCCCAGTTAAAGAAGATTAATTTACACTTCATGCTGTTGGGCTAGCATAGTGCGCTATCAAGGATTAATCTTGCCGTGCTCAAACCTACATGACTGCACCGCCACCATCTTGCTTATCGAGGCTGCTATTGAACCATTTACACCGTGACACTAAAGCCAGTACCAAACTCATGTTGATTGGCTGGGGCGTATTACTGGTTATCCCCGCGTGCTTATATGCGTTTTCAGTAACCATGTTCCCTCGTATTGAACTTGATGCAGCTTTCGCACAACTACTTTACTGGATAACCAGCACAGGTACTGCACCGTACGGGATAGCCACCGGTATTGTTATTCTTATCGCTTGTTACCAATCACTAAAAAGAGCCGAATTCTTAAAGCTAGTCATGGCCGTTTCCATCGCTATGGCAACCACTTTAAGCTTGAATCATTTCCTCAAGCCATACTTTGCCGAACCTAGACCCAATGCCGCACTGATGGCACAGGAGTCACTGCTTAATACCAATGAATTTTATCAACATAACAAAGCCGATAAGCGTGAGTTATTAACTCAATCCATTAAACAGCTCGAACTTAGCCGCAGTGATATCAACCTAAGTCCTGAAATTGAGGGACATTGGCAGCACGAAGTGGGTTACGCCTTCCCTTCTGGTCACACACTTTTCGCCGTCACGCTAGCGCTCGTTGTTAGCTTTTATCTGCTGTTGGCTGGGCAAACTTTATTGCCATTGGTGCTATTGAGTTGGGCCATCAGCATGGGCTTAAGTCGCATGTGGTTAGGCATGCACTGGTCACAAGATGTACTTGCGTCCACAGTCATTGGTGGCCTTATCGCTTTTGCGAGTATTGCCGTCATGCAACAAGTGACATTAAGTAGCCACTGGCTGCGGAAACTATCGACAAACAATAGGTGAAATAGCACAACACCTTGAACTTCAATAGAATTTAGGTATCCTCCCTAGGACATTACTTAAATCCTAAGAGAGATCCCAATGGCTGAGCTTCAACTGGACAAGATTGATCTGCATATTCTTAAGCTGGTGCAGCAACATGGAAAATTGTCTAACCAAGAGCTAGCTGAAAAAGTGGGTCTCTCCCCTTCGCCGTGTTCTCGCAGGGTAAAAGCACTAGAAGAAGCGGGCTACATAGCGGGTTATGCTACCTTGCTAAGTCCGGCACATTTTGACTTAGCATTAACTGCATATATCCACGTTCGCCTTGAAAAACACTCCAGCGAAACACTGGAAAACTTCGAAGCAACGGTCGCTTCATACGATGAAGTACAAGAGTGTTGTTTACTAACCGGTAGCGATGCAGATTACCAACTTAAAGTGCTAGTAAAGGATATGCCAGCCTTTAAAGTGTTCCTACTCGACAAGCTGACCACCAATGAAAAAATCGCCGGTGTACACTCAAGCTTTGTGCTAAAACAGGTTAAAAACCAAACTCAAATTCCATTACCTCAGTCTGCAGATTAATAAGTCTCAGTTAACAGCATTCTCCTCTGTTGCGACTATAATCTGTGGATTCGGTCGCACTTTGCTAACTAATTCAAAAATGATTAAATTGCGTAGCGCTGATGCCAAACATTTTTCAGCGCACAATAGTCTCGAAAAAATTGACAAGAGAAACTATAAATCTTAATTGAATGCCTTTTAAAGCGCTTTATTATCGTTACTTAAGTATTTACCGAATAGTTTTTGCGTTGACCTATTGAGTTAAAGCTCTATTATGCGCGCTCTTTCAATGGTTCGAGATTAGGTATGAGTACAGTAAAACAGGGGCACTTCAGTTCTAGAATTGGCTTCATCATGGCTGCAGCAGGCAGCGCAGTTGGTGTGGGTAATATCTGGGGATTTCCAACCCAAGCAGCCACTCACGGTGGCGGCGCATTTCTACTGGTATACCTTTTCCTGATCCTACTACTCGGCTACCCTATGCTATTAGCAGAATTGATGATTGGTCGTCATGGGCAAACAAACCCCGCAGATGCTATGGCTAAAGTTGCCACTAGTCCAATGGCTAAAAAAATCGGTAAAAGCATCGGCTTTATCTCGATCGTCACCGCCACTTTAATCTGTACCTTCTACAGTATTTTGTCAGGCTGGTTCGTCAGTTTCGCGCTAGCCCCCGTGGCGCAAGTTAGCGGTCAGAGTGATATTGCCGCTTGGCTAATGGATTTCTCACTATCGCGCAATCTTGTATTTACGCTTATCTTTATCGCTATGGTAATCCTAGTGATCCGCCAAGGCGTACAGCAAGGTATTGAGCGCTGGTCAAAACGCCTTATGCCCATGCTACTAATCATCTTAGTCGCTGGCGTGGGTTATATTTTAACTCAGCCAGGAGCTATGCAAGGTCTTGAAGTACTACTGGTTCCTGATTTTAGCCGTATCTTTGAGGCTGAAGTATTAGTTGGTGCGCTAGGGCAAACCTTCTTCTCGCTCACTATCGGAACCGGTGCCATGATGGTTTACGGCGCTTATTTGAGTCAAAAAGAAGATCTAGGCAAACTCACTGCTTATGTCACCTTAACCGATACTAGCGTGGCCTTTCTTGCTGCGTTAATGGTGATCCCTGCCATGTATGTAGCCCAACATAACGGCGTGCAGATTTTTGCCGAAGATGGCAGCCTACTAAATTCAGATACCTTAGTGTTTACTGTATTGCCTGAGCTATTCAAAACCCTAGGTGGCGTGAGCCAGTATCTATTAGCCATTATCTTCTTTATGTTGATGACCATTGCGGGACTCACTTCAGCTATTTCTATTGTTGAAGTGCCCACCAGTTATATTGTCGAGAAGAGCAACTTGAACCGTGATAAAGCGACCTTGCTGGTCGGCGCGGTGATTGCCATTTTATCTATGGTAGTGGTGTTTAACTTCAGCGCGCTATTTGGCTTTATGATCACCATGACCACAGAGCGGGCGCAGCCGCTGATAGCCTTAGGTATCGCGATATTCACTGGCTGGGTGTGGAATCGCAATAAGTTAATCAGCACCATTGCAGCCCAAGATGGCGTTAAAGCTGATAGCTGGTTTTGGAAACTATGGCCTGTATATGTGAAGTTTGTCTGTCCACTGCTGATCATCGTGATCATCATGCAGTTGTTTAGCAAATAACGATTGCGCTAGAGGTTATGATTAAGGTGGAGCCTACGGCAAGTAACAGCCGTGGTGCTTCGCACATTATCTTGTAAAGAGTCGATCCAAGGAGTGGAACACCGAACACTCTTGATTACAAAAAAATCCCCTCTACATACGTTTGTTCAAAGGTAACTTAAAAGCATCAACTCATTAAACGCCGTAACGGCTCAAGAGCATCTGTACGGCTGTATCGAGGTCCTCTATAAGAGTTATATCGTCTGGAAAAGGCGCATATTGACTTACAAGAAAAAAGATAATGCTCATTCATAATGGCAGCTTCGATCTGACTTTTTCACAGTTGGTATTACCCACCCTACCAAATCGCTCAGCTTGCCTGTAATACAGGTGTTGAGATAGCTCCCCAAAGATGGGTGAGCTTATCGCAATCAATGAGAACCATAAAACAACTCATTTGTGGGCATTAGGATAATACCTTAGAACTATACTGAGCTTATTCTGATGAATACATATTGAATTAGAGCTTTAAACTAGAGAGGCGCATCTATACATGCCAGACTGAACCCTTGATATTTTCAATTTATTTAAGGGGTTGCTATGCAAAAATCAAAATTACTTGATTCGATTACAACACGAAAACTTAAGCTCGAGGAAGCCAAAATGATTACTGGAGCAGGTACTCCAGGTCGTGACGGCACTAGAACAGCCTAAAATAGCATGAACCTCAATAAGCAGCCTTTTGAGCTGCTTATTTTAAAACATCGCTAAAATGGAATGAACTTTTGATTTCAAAAACAAGAACTGCGGCACTTTTACTCTCTCCTTTACCTGGGGTTGCTAGCGTACTTTTAGGTTACCGAAAACTAGGGTTTAGCCTCTATATAGCGGCATTTATTTTGCTCCCATCGTTGCGATTTTTAGGCCTAGCCGATACCCCACAAGGATTAATCGCTTGGTTTTTCTCGCTTCATTTACTGATAGCTGTCGGTATCGTCATTGCTTTTCTCCCTAGATACACGAAAGGCAATCAAGCCATAAAAGTCCCTGCCTTAATGGTGTTATCTTACCTTATTGTGAGTTATTACAGCGTGATACATTTCTCGCAGTTCAGCGGATATGCCAAAGCCAAGATTAGTCATAATTCTAGTATTACTCACATTAACGACGGTGAGTTTGTTTTACAGAATATCTATTTTGACCGGAATAAGCTTACAAATGGCGATATAGTCTCTTTTGAAATTAATGGCGAATATTTAGAAAAGCGCATTCATGGCATAGCCGGAGATAACGTCACCGAATGTATGAATTTAGTGTTTATTAATGGAGTCGCCAATACTTGGGTTCAAAATGACGTCAGTAATCAGTGGCAAACACATTACCAAACAGACTATGCGCAAGACTGCCAATACTCTGAAAGCTTTAAAGTGCCAAATGGCTACCTGTATGTATTAGGCGATCAATCGAGAAACAGTAAAGATAGTCGTATTTACGGTCTGGTTAGTACAGCACAAGTTATGGGGAAGCTGTTGTATGTATTGCCAGAAAGAATCTCAGACTTCAGCAGTGAGCAGCCGTTACTTTCGGTAAGTTTCAGTAGCAATTCCTGAATAGCTGCTGAAGCAGGAAGTTAAAGCAATAAAAGAAGCGAAATAATTAAGGCTGCTTAGTTGTACGCAGCCTTAATCTTAAGGCTTAAGCTATCAAGTCTCACACCTTAACCAACACTTCATCTAACGCTTTTATACACAACGCAACATTTTCACGGCGGGCGGCATAGCCCATCAAGCCGATTCGCCAAGCCTTGCCAGCAAGTGCTCCAAGTCCTGCACCAATCTCTAGATTATAGTTTTCGAGCAGCTGCTTACGTACTTTGGCATCATCGATACCTTCTGGAATATAGACCGCGTTTAACTGCGGTAATCTATCCGCTTCAGCCACTACAAATTTGAGCCCTAGACGCTGCAGCCCATGACGCAACACTTGATGCATATCCGCATGACGTTGCCATGCATGCTCTAACCCTTCAAGCGACAACAAACGCAGCGATTCATGCAGCGCATACAATGCGTTTACTGGCGCAGTGTGGTGATAGCTACGTTTACCGCCGCTCTCGCCCGTCCAGTAACCCATCACCAGCGTTTGATCGAGGAACCAACTCTGCACAGGTGTCTTACGCGCTTTCATCTTCTCGACTGCTTTCGGTGAGAACGACACTGGCGATAAACCTGGCACACAAGACAGGCATTTCTGACTACCGGAATAGATGGCATCAATGCCCCACTCATCTACTCTTAGCTCTACGCCACCTAGCGAGGTAACAGCATCAACAATCGATATACAGTCGTGCTGTTTAGCCAATGCACACAGCGCTTTGGCATCTGATAGCGCACCGGTTGAGGTCTCGGCATGCACAAAGGCAAGGAACTTCGCATCAGGGTTTTCAGCTAATGCACTGGCAACTGCATCAACATCGACCGCTTCACCCCACTCGTTATCGACCATTACCGCAACGCCGCCGCAACGTTCGACGTTCTGGCGCATACGTTCACCGAATACACCATTGCGGCAAACTATCACTTTTTCGCCCGGCTCTACCAGATTCACAAAACAGGTTTCCATGCCGGCGCTGCCTGGTGCAGACACCGCTAAAGTCATCTCATTTTTGGTTTGAAATGCATATTGGATCAGGGATTTTAACTCATCCATCATGCCAACAAATAATGGGTCTAGATGACCAATAGTTGGTTTTGCTTGGGCTGCGAGTACCTCAGGATAAACGTCTGAAGGCCCCGGCCCCATCAGCACTCTGCGCGGTGGATTAAATGGTTCGATATAGGGTGCTATTAACATTACATTTCCTTAGAAACAAATACTGTCTGCGGTTAAGCCTGAACTACCGATTGATTTTGTCGAAACAAAAGTCCGTTGATGGCAACAGTCTTACACCAAAAAATATTATTGTTATTTGGTATAAGACCTTATTACAAAAAAGGCTGTAAAACTATAGCTAAACAGTCTTATACCGAACTGTATAAGAAGTTGATCTACTCGGAGTATTTCCTGACGAGCCCATTGAAGCCGAATGAATAAAATTGATTGGTTCTAGCCCAAGCGCTATACAAATAAAAAAAGGGCGCTAATGCGCCCTTTCGTTGGTTCTAATCCTCGTAACCTAACCACTTCTCAATCACGATTATCTAGAAAAAGCTTATAAGCTGGGCTCTTGGTTTCTTCTTGATAGATAAAGCCAAGCTCAGTCAAAAACTGCTGAAAAGCAAGATTGTCGCGCTCAGGTACTTCAAAACCAGCTAACACTCTGCCGTATGCTGCACCATGATTGCGGTAATGAAATAAGCTGATATTCCACTTGCTCTGCAAGGTGGTTAAAAATTTAAACAGAGCGCCAGGATGCTCTGGGAACTCAAAGCTAAACAAGCGCTCCTCTAATGGCTCAGGCGGATGGCCGCCGACCATATAACGCACGTGCAATTTTGCCGTTTCGTCTTGAGATAAATCTTGTACTCCGAAGCCTTCAGACTCGAGGTTGGCAACGATCTCATCAACTTCAGTTTGCCCCTCAGATAAACGAATACCCGCAAATACCACCGCTTTATCGCGACTACTAAAGCGATAGTTGAACTCCGTCATCGCTCGCTTACCAAGCAACTCGCAAAAACGTAGGAAGATCCCCGGACGCTCTGGCACTTTAACCGCTAAAATAGCTTCTTTTTGCTCGCCAAGTTCACAGCGCTCTGACACATAGCGCAAACCATGAAAGTTAACGTTAGCACCGCTTAGAATCGCGGCAACCTTCTCGCCGTTACCATTATTGCCCACGTACTTTTTAAGGCCCGCCAGCGACAATGCCCCCGAAGGTTCGGCAATGGCGCGAGTATCCTCAAAAATATCTTTAACTGCTGCGCAAATTTCATCAGAGGTAACCGTAATCACATCATCAACATATTCACGTGCGAGCCTAAACGGCTCAGCGCCAATCTGCTTAACCGCCACACCGTCAGCAAATAAACCCACTTGAGGCAGTACTACACGCTCTCCAGCATCGAGTGCCGCCTTTAAACAGGCTGAGTCTTCTGGCTCTACACCGATGATCTTAACTTGCGGCATCACAGCTTTATAATAAGCAGCAATCCCCGCGATTAAACCACCGCCGCCAACAGGCACAAATACCACCTCAAGATCGCGCTGTTGCTGCACCATCTCTTGTGCCACAGTGCCTTGGCCAGCAATCACCGCTTCGTCATCAAACGGCGCCACATACACGCGCCCTTCAGTCTTAGATAGATTTTGTGCGTAAGCATTGGCTTGGTCAAACGCTTGGCCATGCAATACCACTTCGCCGCCTAAGCGTTTAACCGCATCGACTTTAATATCGGGAGTGGTTTCTGGCATCACAATAACCGCGCTAATACCACGAGCCGCAGCAGACATCGCGACCCCTTGCGCATGGTTACCCGCAGAGGCGCACACCACGCCACATTCGCACTCCTCTTTCGTTAGCTCGGCAATCTTGTTGTAAGCACCGCGTAGCTTAAAAGAGTGCACTGGCTGCAGATCTTCACGCTTTAAAAATACCTGACAACCTAAACGTGCCGACAGCTTATTAAGGCTAGCAAGCGGGGTTACCTTCGCCACATCATAAACAGAAGACAGTAAGATCTTCTGTAAATAATAGTGGGCCAGATCCAGTTGTGATTGTGATGCTAACGCCAACATAAACTACCTCTCGATTAGCCCAGTTTACTGGTATCGCGCACTGCACCTTTATCGGCACTGGTGGCAAGTAATGCATAAGCTTTAAGTGCCATCGACACCTGTCTAACACGTCCAAGTGGCTTCCAAGCATCTTTGCCGAGTGCTTCCATCGCGGTGCGACGCGCAGCCAACTCAACATCACTAATAGCCAACTTGATTGAACGTGCAGGAATGTCTATCTCAATTCTGTCACCGGTATTAACCAAGGCGATAGTGCCGCCCGCTGCTGCTTCTGGCGAAACGTGACCAATCGATAAACCTGAGGTACCACCAGAGAAACGACCATCGGTAATCAGCGCACATTTAGTGCCTAAACCACGCGATTTAAGGTAGCTAGTTGGGTACAGCATCTCTTGCATACCAGGGCCGCCTTTCGGGCCTTCGTAACGAATAACCACTACGTCACCTTCCACCACTTCGCCACCTAAAATACCAGCAACGGCATCATCTTGACTCTCATACACCCGAGCATTACCGATAAAGGTATGGTTTTCCACTTCAACCCCAGCCGTTTTTACAATGCAACCATTAGCAGCGACGTTGCCAGATAATACGGCTAGGCCACCTTCTTGGCTGAAAGCAAATTCGCGGGTACGGATACATCCCGCTTCACGGTCGACATCAACGCTATCCCAGCGGCAACTTTGGCTAAAGGCTTTGGTGGTTGGAATGCCTGCAGGGCCAGCTGAGAAGAACTTGTGTACCGCTTCATCTTTGCTTTGGGCAATATCGTATTTAGCCAACACTTCAGCCAAGTTTTTACCCGCTACGTGGTAAGCATCATTATGTAATAGACCAGCTCTATCAAGCTCGCCCAAAATACCCATCACGCCACCAGCACGGTGTACATCTTCCATATGGTATTTTGGCGTCGAAGGTGCAACTTTACACAGATGCGGCACAAGACGAGACAAACGGTCAATATCGTCCATGCTGAAATCAACTTCAGCTTCAATTGCCGCTGCAAGCAGATGCAATACCGTATTACTTGAGCCGCCCATGGCTATATCAAGGGTCATAGCATTTTCAAACGCATTAAAGTTAGCGATGTTACGCGGTAGTGCTGACTCATCATCGTCACGGTAGTAACGCGTTGCCAAGTCCATAATACGGCGACCCGCTTCTAAGAATAACTCGCGGCGATCTGCATGAGTCGCCAACATAGAGCCATTACCTGGTAGTGATAAACCAAGGGCTTCAGTTAAACAGTTCATTGAGTTTGCGGTGAACATACCTGAGCATGATCCACACGTTGGGCAAGCACTACGTTCAATCTGTTCACTGTCGGCATCTGATACTCGATCATCAGCGCCTGCTACCATGGCATCCACTAAGTCGAGTTTAATGATGTTGTCAGAAAGCTTGGTTTTGCCCGCTTCCATCGGTCCGCCAGAGACAAAAATCACTGGAATGTTCAGTCTTAAAGCAGCCATCAGCATGCCAGGAGTGATCTTGTCACAGTTAGAGATACATACCAGCGCATCGGCGCAGTGCGCATTAACCATGTACTCAACACTGTCAGCAATTAGCTCACGTGATGGCAGGCTGTAGAGCATACCGCCGTGCCCCATGGCGATACCGTCATCAACCGCAATGGTATTAAACTCTTTGGCGATACCGCCCGCTTCTTCAATTGCGCCCGCCACGAGTGAGCCCATATCTTTAAGATGCACATGGCCCGGTACAAACTGGGTAAACGAGTTAGAGATAGCAATAATTGGCTTACCAAAGTCATTATCTTTAACACCGGTAGCACGCCAAAGCGCACGCGCTCCCGCCATGTTACGACCTTCGGTACTGGTTGCTGAACGTAATTTTGGCATTGCTTTAATCCTTGTTTAGAGAAGGTTCTAGGTGCAAAACACCTGATTGTTACCTTCTATTTTTCAATTCATTGGCCTGAGATATCGTTCTCAGTTTTTATGTTTGACGTTAATCTTTTTCAGCTTTCATGTAGGTCGGTATTTATGCCGACAAACTATCGAGCAACCCCTTTTGTCGACGGGCTGAAGCCCGACCTACAAAACAAAATTTATTGCACGAAGCGGTTAGCTTTTTAAAGGCTCCAGCCAACCCCATTTATCTTCGGTCTCGCCATTGAATAGGCCAAAGAAACTCTGCTGAATTTGCTTGGTGATCTCACCTCGTTTACCGCAACCGACATCGATTCTATCAACGCTGCGCACTGGTACGAGCTCGGCCGCTGTACCAGTCATAAATATTTCGTCAGCCAAGTAAAGGAACTCGCGAGACATGTTCTCCTCTACGACTTCATAACCTTTATCACGCGCCAAGGTGATAATCGTATCGCGAGTTAATCCCATCAGAATAGCCGCTGTGGCCGGTGGTGTGTAGATCTTATTTTTCTTGATCACAAAAATATTGGCGCCAGCCGCTTCACTGACTAAACCATTGGTATCAAGTGCAATACCTTCATCAAAACCATTTCGCTTGGCTTCGGTAGAAACCTGTAGCGATGACAAGTAGTTTCCACCCGCCTTAGCACCAGTTGGAATGGTATTTGGCGCTAAACGATTCCATGATGTAACCGCAACATCAACACCCGCGTCCATGCTATCTTCACCTAGATAAGCACCCCATGGGAAGCCCGCAACCATGACATCGCACTGAGCATCTTTAGGAGGCGTAATGCCCATTCCAACATCACCGTAAAACGCCAGCGGTCGAATATAAGCACTGCTTAACCCGTTAGCCAATACCGCATCGCGACATGCTTGCATCACTTCATCAAAGCTATATGGGATGGGCATACGGTAGATTTTGGCGGAATCAAATAAACGCTGCACATGTTCAGTTAAACGAAAACCTGCAGGTCCATTTGGCGTGTCGTAAACGCGGATCCCTTCAAATACTGATGTACCGTAATGCAGCGCATGAGACATGACATGAACCTTAGCATCACCCCAAGGCATCATTTCACCATTGAACCAGATTAACTCAGCTGTTTTAGCGGCCATATTCTTATCCCTTTGCAGATTCGGTTGTCATGTTTGTTTGACCAGCCAACACTTGGCAGTCAAGTACATCAATTAGTTTGTTTATTTGATTAGTGAGTAACTCAATGGCTCGGTCACTCTGCAGCGACATATCGATGCTGCAGGTATTATTGTCATTGAGCTGCATCGCTAAATTGGTAATGTTAAAACCACGATGGCGGACGACACGTAACACGCGCTCTAGCACTTCTGGTCGCTGCTGCACATTGATTGCGATTGCGTAATTGCTCATGTTTGCTTCTCCATCTCATCCATCATGTCTTGATTTGACGCACCGGGTGGTACTAACGGCCATACGTTGTGTGCATCATCTATCGATACATGCAACAAGAACGGCCCCTCACTGTTGAGCATTTCGTCTAAGCCAGCTTCGACTTCGCTGGCTTGGGTAATGTTTCGACCTGGAATATCAAAGGCGGATGCCATTTTGACAAAATCAGGGTTATCCGACAGATCCGTTTCACTGTAACGCTCTTCAAAGAATAGCTGCTGCCACTGCTTAACCATGCCAAGCTTTTGGTTGTCCACCAGCAGTATTTTAACTGGCAAGCGCTTACGTTTAATGGTGGTAAGTTCCTGCACATTCATCATGAAAGAACCGTCACCCGACACCGCAACCACTGCCGCATTAGGACGAGCAACTTTAGCGCCAATCGCCGCAGGTAAACCAAAGCCCATAGTGCCAAGTCCGGCACTTGAAAGGTGATCTTCTGGGCGTCTAAAGTACATGTGCTGAGCAACCCACATTTGGTGCTGACCCACATCGCAGGCAACGACGCTATCTTCAGGTAATTTCTGTGCCAAACGGTTCAGCATCGCAGGCGCATAAATAAGCTCACCTGGACGGTCGTAACGCCATTGATGCTGTACTTTTAATGCGGCGACTTCTGCTTGCCAATCCGCTATCTGCATTGGTTGGCTTAGTGCAGGTAGGATCTGGCGTAAATCGCCTGCAATTGCTACCTCTGGCATTCTCAATTTACCTAGCTCAGCGGCATCAATGTCTAAGTGCAATACTTTGGCGTTTTCAGCAAATGACGCTAAACGCCCTGTCACCCGATCATCAAAACGCGCGCCAACAACAATCAATAAATCGCATTGCTGCACTGCTAAATTAGCCGCCTTTGAGCCATGCATCCCGAGCATCCCCAAGTAACCTGGAGTCTCATAGCTGATAGCGCCAAGCCCTTTTAATGTCGCAACAGATGGAATGCCAGTTGCCGCAATAAATTGTCTCAATGGCTCAACAGCACTGGCCATACCTACGCCGCCCCCCACATACAGCATAGGCTGTTTAGATTGCTCCAGCAGTGCTTTTGCTGCGTCGATTTGGCTTGGAGTATGCTCTGGTTCAGGCAGTGCTGCTTGCAATGGTGTCTTGTACTCCATCAAAGCGATTTGAATATCTTTTGGGATATCAACCAATACTGGACCAGGTCGACCCGAAGCTGCAATTTCAAAGGCCTGATATAACGTCGGAACTAGCTCTTCAACACTCGTGACCATAAAGCTGTGTTTGGTGCAAGACAGTGACATACCGAGTACATCTATCTCTTGAAACGCATCAGTGCCGATAACGGCAGTTGATACCTGACCTGTGATTGCAACAACAGGCACTGAATCGAGCAATGCATCGGCAAGTGAGGTGATAAGGTTGGTCGCTCCAGGGCCCGAAGTGGCAAAGCAAACTCCCGTTTTGCCACTTGCTCTGGCGTAGCCTACTGCTGCAAATGCAGCACCTTGTTCGTGGCGGCTTAACAGGTGCTCTACCGGGCTACCATAGAGGGCATCGTAAATAGGCATAATAGCGCCACCAGGATAACCAAACACTGTGGTCACACCATGTGCGGCTATCGCTTTTATTACTGCGTCGGCGCCCCGTATCATCTGCCCTTGTTCCATCTGCTCTTGCTCCACTACTCAATATTTCGATAACTCGGTGATAGCTTAATGGCGACCCGCAATCATTTTGGTCGGCCCTTAAACGAAAAAACCCCCGTTCCTTTCGGAGCGGGGGTTGTTTGCAATCTTAAACCTAATTAGGTGTGTCGATTTAGCATGCGCGGCCCCCGCTGTGATCTAATAATCACGACGGTAATAATCACAATAATAATTTGGGCAGCTTGGTTAAACATACGCGACTTGTATTCCTAATAAGGTGTTTGCTTAAATTCGGTATTGGCCTTCATCAATCAGACCACCATTAAGATTTACCACAAAGCGAATAAAAAACACAATGAAAACTTTTGCATCATTAATCACATTCAAGCTTTAGCCTTAAAATTAGCGCTAGCAACTCGGTGTAATAATAATTGACTGCCGCCTCTCTTTATTGTCACTAAGGTGTTAATCGTTAATGTTTTATTGAAAACTTTATCTGTACTCTTAATGGAAGATATTTAAGCCTTGCCTGCAACGAATAAACGTCACAGGCAAGTCACAAATAAATTAGCCTTCTTCGACGATACGTTGCATTTCAGTCATGTAACCACGAAGCTCTGCACCGATAAACTCAACGGCTGTACCACGGATCTCTTCGTTAACTTCGATAAGACGCACGTTATCAACGCCATTGCCGCTATCTTTCAAGCCGCCACCAAGGAACTCAGACGACATGTTGGCAACATAGTCACGTAACATTGGCACTGCAGCGTGGTTGAATAGGTAACAACCGTACTCAGCAGTGTCCGAGATAACCACGTTCATTTCATACAAACGCTTACGGGCAATCGTGTTAGCAATCAGCGGCGTTTCATGTAAAGACTCGTAGTAAGCTGACTCTTCAACGATACCAGCAGCAACCATAGTGTCGAACGCTAGTTCAACACCAGCTTTGATCATGGCAACTAAGAAGATGCCTTTATCAAAGTATGTTTGCTCATCAATCTGCTCATCGGTTTGCGGCGCATTTTCGAAAGCAGTTTCGTTAGTTTCACTACGCCACTTAAGTAGGTTCGCATCATCGTTCGCCCAGTCTTCCATCATGGTTTTAGAGAACTCGCCACCGATGATATCGTCCATGTGCTTTTCGAATAGTGGGCGTAGAATTTCTTTCAATTCTTCAGCCATTTCAAACGCTTTAATTTTAGCTGGATTAGACAGTCTATCCATCATGTGGGTAATACCACCGTGCTTAAGCGCTTCGGTAGTGGTTTCCCAACCCTGTTGGATTAACTTGGCCGCATAGCCAGGCTCAACGCCGTCGGCAACCATCTTCTCGTAACCCAAGATAGCGCCAGTTTGCAGCATGCCACAAAGAATGGTTTGCTCACCCATCAGGTCAGACTTAACTTCAGCGATGAAAGATGAGTGCAATACACCTGCACGATCACCACCCGTTGCGCTAGCGTAAGCTTTAGCAATATCGAAACCTTCATCCTTAGGATCGTTTTCTGGGTGAACAGCAATCAGTGTTGGTACACCAAAGCCACGCTTGTACTCTTCGCGTACTTCAGTACCCGGGCACTTAGGTGCAACCATGATGACAGTGATATCTGGACGAACCTGCATACCCTCTTCAACAATGTTAAAGCCGTGCGAGTAAGACAATGTCGCACCTTGCTTCATCAATGGCATAACCGTGTTTACAGCGTTAGTGTGCTGCTTATCTGGTGTTAGGTTTAATACCAAATCAGCATCAGGAATTAGCTCTTCGATAGTGCCTACGCGGAAACCGTTGCCAGTTGCTTTCTGGTAAGATTCACGTTTCTCATTAATCGCTTGCTCACGTAGTGCAAAAGAGATGTTCAAGCCTGAGTCGCGCATGTTCAAACCTTGGTTTAAACCTTGTGCACCACAACCAAGGATGACAATATTCCAACCCTTGATATGATTACAGCCTTCACTGAACTCACTGCGATCCATAAAGCGGCATTGAGCCAGCTGTTCTAGTTGTTGACGCAAATTCAGAGAGTTAAAATAGTTAGCCATCTGATATACCACCTTGATTCTGGATATTTAAACGGGCTTGCTCAAGCGCGAGCTAAGCTGTGATTGAGATCACTATAGCGCAAGCTTTTCATTGCTTAAAATGATATATTCGGAACATGACGTTGCGTTTTGTGCAACATGGGTATTCGACGCCGGCCTAACAGTTACTCACTGTTAATGCTACTAACAGAGGATGAAAAATTTGGATATTCGCACCATCAAACTCTATTTACATCTGTCTGATAGTTTGCATTTTGCCCGCACCGCCCAAGCGATGCATGTGAGTCCGTCAACACTGAGCCGAGCCATGCAAAGGTTGGAAGAAGAAGTGGGTGCCCAGCTATTTCAGCGTGATAATCGCAGTGTCACTTTAACCAGTGCCGGCGTTGAATATCGCCACTTTGCCGAGCTGACACTCGACCATTGGGGCAAACTAAAAACCAAAATCGATCCTAAGCAAGACTTGCTCAGAGGGCGGCTTAATCTATATTGCTCGGTCACCGCAGCTTATAGTCATCTCCCCGGTTTGCTCGACCGCTTTAGGCGTGAACATCCATTAGTTGAAATAGCCCTAACCACAGGTGATGCCGCTAATGCGGTTAATGAAATTCGTAATAACCGCGCTGATATTGCGATTGCCGCGCTACCAGATCCCTTCCCTGAAAACCTGCATTTTGCCAAAATAGACGACGTGCCATTGTCGATTATCGCACCGACTTTTCGCTGCCAAGTACAAGAGTTGCTAACCGAATCTTACATCCCTTGGGACAGGCTACCCTTTATCGTGCCGGAGCATGGCCCCGGGCGTAAACGTATCGATTACTGGTTTAAAGCACTGGGTCTTACGCCTAATATCTATGCCCAAGTCTCTGGCCAAGAGGCGATAACCTCTATGGTGGCACTGGGTTGTGGCGTGAGCATTACCCCCGAAGTGGTGATTAATAACAGCCCAGTACGAGACCGCATTCAGTTGCTGGCCTCGCCAATTGCTATCCCGCCGTTTGAGCTAGGTTGTTGTTGTAGAGAAAAGCGGGTGCAAGAACCCGTGATCAGCGCATTTTTAGAAGCTATCTAGCTGAGAGCTTGTCATCATTGTTCGATTGAGCACGCACGCCATCAATCATTAGATTACGCAGCCAGCTATGGCTGGGATCTAAGTTAAAGTGTTTATGCCAAACCAGCACATAAGCGCCCGGTTCAACATGTACAGGCACATCCAGACAAACCAAGTCATGACCGGGTAGCATATGCATCACATACTTTTTCGGTGCACATAAGATCAAGTCACTGTGCTGACACAGATCTAAAGCGCTATTAAAGTCTGTCATATTGACTGCTATATCACGCTGAAGATGCTCCAGTCGTAATACATCATCCAGTAGCCAATGCTCCAAGCCACCAAAGGTCACTTGCAAGTGACGATACTTTAAAAAAGTATCGAGATCCCAAGGATCATTAAGTAGTGGATGCCCTTGCCGCACAAGACAAACAGGATAATCACGGATAAGCTCAGCGTAACCTAGCTCGTCGGGGAGGTTATTCATGTGCAGTAAAGAGCGTTTATCCCACTCACGGCAGATGATCCCCAGATCAATTTCGCAGCGCAGCAGCCTATCCATACTGTCAGTCGCCCAAGTTTGACTATTAATGCTCACCTGTGGCGCTTGATTGAGTAAAGTAGGTACAAAATGCGGAAATACTAATGAGTAGGATGTTTCAACCAAATGCATACGGAACCTACGCTGACTATCAGCAGGCTCAAAGCTATTAGGCCGAGTGAACTGGTCAAGGCGTTGCAATACTTCACGCAGCTCTGGCGCTAACTGCAGAGCCCTAGGTGTGGCTTTTAAGCCATAAGCGGTACGCTCAAACAGCTGATCATCAAAGGTCTCTCGCAGCTTACTTAACTGCTTACTCACTGCCGATTGGCTCAGGTGCAATCTCGATGCCGCCGCAGTAACACTTTGCTCCTCAAGCAGCACCTCTAACACTCGCAATAAATTGAAATCTAGCTGTTTCACCAATTACCTTCTCACCCACTAACACCGACTTGGCCTATGATAGTTTTTTTCAGAGGTTAGTGGGTCAGTTTTTGTAAATTAAACTAAGCATCATTAGTCTGCCGTCACAGCAACAATCCACGGCTCGAAACGGCTGCCCCAATTAACTTCAACCGAATAGCGCGGTGCAGTAATATCTCGATAGCCCAATCTCGATAAGCCTTTAAGCGGCTTGGTATCAGCCAGCGGTACCATAATGTGATTGACCAGCAATTGGTTCAAAGACAAACCATAACTATCGCTATTTTGATGGTAATAAGGCTTGGTAAGCCCTTTGACAAAGATCATATTGTCTTGATCCGCAAACTCCGTGGCAAGCGACTGATAATCAGCAGCGGCTTTAACAAAAAACAGCCTGCTATTGATTAACTTCTCTTTCTTCACCATCTCCAGAGCATCATTTTTTAGACGAGTATTGTCTTCATTTGGCTGTGTATTATAGCTGGCGAGCGCTTTCTGGTAACGCAGCTCAGCCTTAACAACTTCAGCGTCATGTAAGGCGCCATCAAACTCCAGAGCCCAATATAGCGGTTGCGACTGCACGCCATAATAGCCTTCATCGGGTAATTCAAACCCGAGGGCTAGCACTTGCTCTTTGCTTAAACGGCTCTCTTTAGCATTATAAGGCTGATAAGCCTCGTCCTCAGCCGAAGGGGAGCGCCATACAATCTGCAAAGACAACCCCGAGTTCTCTTGTTGCGCGCTACTGTTATAGGGAAGCTGCAACTCTCTTTCGGTTAAAGTGACTGCTGCAGTGACCTCATTCAGCCTGTTGTACGCTACACCTGCAAGTGCCACAAGATTGCTGCCAATCAGCAGCAATAACCCCATCAATAAGTATTTCTTCATGATGCGGCTCCTTGATTTAAGTTACTTGAACGAATGCGCTTAAACACCATCAGCGCTAGCAATGCAGACAAACCTAAAATGAAGAAGAATATGTATTTCGGCATCCACTGCCACCACCAATCAAAGAACTTGGTATAGAGGAACAAGATAAAGAACACGTTGCCAGTATTCGTGACCGCCCCCCATTGGCGCTTAACCCCGAGCCAAATAGCGGCAGCTGAAATGACAAAGCCACTGACTTGATAGACACCTTCAACGACTTCAGCGTCCCAATCTAAATAACTAATATCGCCCCAATTCGATAAGATCAGCATAGGCAAAAACAGCATCATCATCGCCGTCACTCTATAGATGGACTCAAAACCTGTGAACGCTCTATGCGAGATAAACTGCGGCAAGGCGAAGATGATTAAGCTGGGTACAAAGAAGTTTTCCGGCCGTTCACCAAAGCTTATCCAATACATGCCCGACCAACTACCCAGTTTCATGGCAATAAAGCCACTGAGACTAACAATACCGAAGAACAACAGTAAGCGCGCATTACAGGCGTAAGCTAATAAAAAGGCAAATGCAGACCAAACAGCAAACGCATTGGGTGACGGGGTAATATTAAAGATCTGCCCCAACATCGACAGATTAAGAACAAAACAGGCCAAGCTAACCAGTGCGGCGATCTTGGAGTAATAACTCCCCTGCTCGGTTTGCGCCAGCTTTAACGACAGCCAAAATAACAGTACTGGCGCCACCACTAAAATAGCGACCTGTACAGGCGTGTTAATGTAACCCCAGAACTGATAGAACAGAAAAAACAGGCTAGTGGCCATCGCCAGCGCACCTAGCATAGAGGCGATTTTCATCCCCAAAGACAGCTGCTTAGATTGGCTACTGATATCGACGTCGTAAACCTTGGCTAAACGTTGTAACAGCTGGTTATGGTAACCATCAAGCTGACTTTTTTGCTCAACGGATATTGCCATAACGTGGTCATGTTCTAACTGTTGCATCTCTTGCTGAAATGCATGGATCTGATCCACCCGTTGCTGCGCATTGGCTGCCGAAAGCGACTTCTCTTGCATAGTTGATTCTCCTTAATCACTGTTTATATTGCCGCAATGCAAGATAAACACAATAGGAAGTCATCATCTCGGGCTGCGATATCAACAGCAGCAGTAATAAAAAAGTGATTAACCAAAGTGGGATCAATATCACCCATTGGCGCGATAACCTCACCTATACTTTAGCGAAAGGTTGATTAGTCAACTTTGCAGGTGATGGGGTTCCACCGACTTAACCGCCAATTTGGCTGATGACTCCTACAGAATCGAAAACAGGTTAGCCTGAGATGACAACCAGCGTTGTCAGCGTATTTCTGTGGGACATGCCCAATCAGTCACTATCTCCGCTTTCTTGTTTTCCTAGCATTTATTTAGGAAAACACTATGCAATACTCTTCAGAAATTCAGTCTATGTGCCCTATCCAGCGGGGCGACTTACATCCGTCTGCTCCCATTCCTATTGAAGGGCGTATGCTCAACCCTAAAGACGTTATCGCTATTTCAGGCCTTAGCCATGGCGTGGGGGCCTGCGCACCGCAACAAGGCGCCGCTAAACTGACTTTAAACGTCAAGCAAGGGATTATCGAAGAAGCGCTAATTGAAACTATTGGCTGCTCAGGAATGACTCATTCAGCAGCGATGGCCGCCGAGATCATCACCGGAAAAACCATACTCGAAGCACTCAACACCGACTTAGTGTGCGACGCCATTAACGTGGCGATGCGTGAGATCTTCCTGCAGTTTGTTTATGGCCGCACTCAATCCGCGTTTTCAGAAGATGGGCTTGAGGTTGGTGCCGCACTTGAAGATTTAGGTAAAACTCAGCGCAGCCAAGTCGGCACGAGCTACTCCACTAACGCCAAAGGTGTGCGCTATATGGAGTTAGCAGAAGGTTATGTTACTTAAAATAATCATTAGAAATAATCATTAGCCAGCCATTGATAATC
>NZ_JBFRMK010000014.1:0-14165 GCF_041470405.1 Shewanella sp. 10N.286.45.A1 | reverse complement strand
GGCTGTGGCTGTGGCTGTGCAGGATATTGGCGAGAAGCTAAAACTAATGCAATTAAATTAGAGGCATAAAAAAGGCCGAACAATTTGTTCGGCCTTTTAAACTAAGACTTATTTACTCTGCAGTGTCTTCAACAGCTTCAGCTGCTTCAGGACGACCTACTAGTTCAATGTACGCCATAGGCGCTTTATCACCAGTACGTAGACCGCACTTAAGAATACGAGTGTAACCACCAGGACGTTCCTGGAAGCGTGGACCCAATTCAGTAAATAACTTACCAACGACTTCAGCGTCGCGAGTACGTGCAAATGCCAAACGGCGGTTTGCTACACTATCACTCTTAGCAAGTGTTATCAGAGGTTCAACTACGCGACGCAGTTCTTTCGCTTTAGCTACAGTAGTTTTGATCACTTCGTGACGAACTATTGAGCATGCCATGTTACGGAACATAGCTTGACGATGACTGCTGTTACGGTTTAGTTGACGACCACTCTTACGATGGCGCATGACCTAATCCTTATTACCTATATCTGTACTAATCTGGACTTAAAGGTCGTCTGCTAAACTAGCTGGAGGCCAGTTTTCAAGACGCATACCTAACGACAGTCCGCGAGATGCAAGAACATCCTTAATTTCGGTAAGAGACTTCTTACCCAAGTTAGGAGTTTTCAACAACTCAACTTCAGTGCGTTGTACCAGATCGCCGATGTAATGAATCGCTTCAGCCTTCAAACAGTTGGCTGAACGTACAGTTAGCTCTAAATCGTCGACAGGACGCAACAATATCGGATCGAACTCCGGCTTCTCTTCTACCGGTGCAGCCTCAGTCACATCACGTAACTCAACAAACGCATCTAGCTGTTCAGCAAGAATTGTTGCAGAGCGACGGATAGCTTCCTCAGGATCAATAGTACCGTTTGTGGTCATATCGATAACGAGTTTATCTAAGTCTGTACGCTGTTCAACACGAGCAGCTTCTACATTGTATGCAATGCGAGCAACTGGTGAGAACGAAGAATCAACCAACAAGCGGCCGATAGGGCGATCATCGTCTTCAGTTTGTGCACGGGCAGAAGCCGGTACATAACCACGACCACGCTCTACGCGGATACGCATGCTGACTTCATTATTACCTGTCAAATGACAGATAACATGGTCAGGATTCATAACGGTAACATCACCGTCATGCGTGATATCTGCTGCAGTAACAGGGCCTGCGCCTGACTTACTAAGCGTAAGCATAGCTTCGTCTTTCCCTTCGATAACAACTGCTAGACCCTTAAGGTTTAACAATATCTCAAGGATATCTTCTTGCACGCCTTCCTTGCTACTGTATTCATGCAGTACACCATCGATCTCTACTTCGGTAACCGCGCAGCCTGGCATAGACGACAATAGGATACGACGCAACGCGTTACCTAAAGTGTGACCAAAACCACGCTCTAGCGGCTCCAGTGTAACCTTGGCACGTGTTGGATTAACCTGCTCGATATCAACGAGACGCGGTTTAAGAAATTCTGTAACAGAACCCTGCATTGTGTCCTCTCTTTTGTTTTAACTTTACTTAGAGTAAAGTTCGACGATCAGCTGTTCGTTAATTTCCGCAGACAAATCACTACGCTCAGGAATGCGCTTGAAAGCACCTTCCATCTTAGTGTTGTCAACTTCAACCCATGTTGGCTTTTCGCGTTGAGCCGACACTTCTAAAGCCGCTTTAATACGAGCTTGAGTACGTGACTTCTCGCGAACGCTCACTACATCATTCGCAGACACTTTGAATGATGGAATGTTAACGACGCTACCATTAACCATAATTGACTTATGGCTAACTAGCTGACGTGATTCAGCGCGTGTTGCACCAAAGCCCATACGATAAACTACGTTATCAAGACGGGTTTCTAAAAGAGTAAGTAGGTTTTCACCAGTGTTACCTTTAGTACGTGCAGCATCTTTGTAGTAGTTACGGAATTGCTTTTCTAGCACACCGTAAATACGACGAACTTTTTGTTTCTCGCGTAGCTGAACGCCATACTCAGACAAACGGGTCTTACGAGCGCCGTGTTGTCCAGGTGCAGTTTCAAGCTTACACTTCGAATCGATTGCTCTCACGCCGCTTTTTAGGAAAAGGTCAGTACCTTCTCTGCGGCTGAGCTTGAGCTTTGGACCCAAGTATCTTGCCATGTTCTTTCTCCAACTATCCTATTTAAAAACGACGAGTTAAACGCGACGTTTCTTAGGAGGACGACAACCATTATGAGGGATAGGCGTCACATCGGTAATATTGGTTATTTTGTAACCAACCGAGTTTAGTGCACGAATCGCAGATTCGCGTCCTGGACCTGGACCCTTCACAAACACTTCTAGGTTTTTAACACCGTAGTCCTGAGCGGCAGTACCTGCGCGTTCAGCAGCAACCTGTGCAGCAAATGGGGTAGATTTACGTGAACCACGGAAACCTGAACCACCAGAAGTTGCCCAAGATAGTGCATTACCTTGACGATCTGTAATGGTAATAATAGTGTTGTTGAAAGACGCATGGATATGCGCCATACCATCAGCAACCTGTTTACGTACACGCTTACGCGGAGAACGTGACGGAACTTTAGCCATTGTGGATTACCCCGTTACTTTCTAATTGGTTTACGTGGACCTTTACGCGTACGCGCATTGGTCTTAGTACGTTGCCCACGAAGGGGAAGGCTACGACGATGGCGAAGGCCACGGTAACAACCAAGGTCCATAAGACGCTTGATGTTCATGGAAACTTCACGACGTAAATCACCTTCTACAATGTAGTTGGCAACTTCTTCGCGTAGAGTATCTATTTGAGCTTCGCTCAATTCCTTGATCTTAGCATCTTCAGCAATTGAAGTAGCCGCGCAAATAGCTTGTGCGCGAGTACGACCAATGCCGTAGATAGCAGTCAATGCAATGACTGTATGCTTTTGATCAGGAATGTTAATGCCAGCGATACGGGCCACTATGCACTCCTCAAGTTAAAGGTCATCTGTGAAAAGCCCGGTAGGATACTCGACAGACGACAATTTAGCAAATAATATTTTGACCAGCCCCGACTGGGCTGGTCAAATCTTTCTTTTTAGCCTTGACGCTGTTTGTGTTTAGGTTCAACACAAATCACGCGAACAACGCCACTACGCTTTACGATCTTGCAGTTACGGCAGATCTTCTTCACGGAAGCTCGAACTTTCATTTCATCACTCCGAGATTACTATCTTAGCGACCAAAGCGATCTAAATTCGCTTTGTTTACCAAGTTAGCTTTCTTCATTACAGACTCATACTGATGAGACATCATATGGGTCTGAACTTGAGCCATGAAGTCCATGATTACGACTACCATAATTAGTAGTGAAGTACCGCCAAAATAGAACTGTACTTGCCACGCAATTAACATGAACTCCGGAATTAAGCAGATAAAAGTAATATATAACGCACCAGCTAATGTTAGGCGGGTCATTACTTTATCAATGTAACGCGAAGTCTGTTCTCCAGGACGAATCCCGGGAATAAACGCACCACTCTTCTTCAAGTTATCTGCTGTTTCGCGAGGGTTAAACACCAACGCAGTATAGAAGAAACAGAAAAAGATAATCGCTGTTGCATATAACAATGAGTACAGCGGTTGTCCTGGTGACACAGCAAGTGAAAAATCACTTAACCATGACATAGACTCATTTTGACCAAACCACTGAGCCAGTGTGCCTGGAAACAAAATTATGCTGGACGCAAAAATAGGCGGGATAACACCAGCCATATTTATCTTAAGCGGTAGATGCGTACTTTGCGCTGCGAAGACCTTACGGCCCTGTTGACGCTTAGCATAGTTTACAACGATACGACGTTGTCCACGCTCTACAAATACCACAAAATATGTGACAGCAAAAACAATTACTGCCAGCAACAACAATACTAGTACACTTATGTCGCCTTGACGCGCCTGCTCAGCCGTTTGACCGATAGCAGATGGCAGACCTGCAACAATACCTGCGAAAATTAATATCGAGATACCGTTACCAATGCCTCTTTCGGTAATTTGCTCACCTAACCACATTAGGAACATTGTTCCTGTGACTAAGCTGACAACTGCAACGAAGTAGAATCCGAATCCAAGGTTTACAACTAAACCTGGAACTAAGTTCGGAAGACCTGTTGCGATACCAATAGCCTGGAATGTACCCAGGACCAACGTGCCGTATCGAGTATATTGACTAATCTTCTTTCGTCCCGACTCGCCTTCCTTTTTCAATTCAGCGAGCGCAGGATGAACGACTGTCAATAACTGCATAATGATCGATGCCGAAATATACGGCATGATACCTAATGCAAAAATAGAGGCACGTTCAAGGGCGCCACCAGAAAACATGTTAAACATGCCTAAGATGGTACCCTTTTGCTGATTAAACAGCTCTGCTAGTACAGCAGCGTCAATACCAGGAATTGGTACAAACGAACCGGCTCTAAAGACGATAATTGCACCAATCACGAACAGGAGACGGGTTTTCAATTCTGATAAACCGCCTTTCGCGCTTTTTAAATCAAGTCCTGGTTTTGCCATCGACGTATTATTCCTCGATCTTGCCACCGGCAGCTTCAATAGCTGCACGTGCACCTTTGGTTACCTTCAGACCTTTAACGGTCACAGGGCGCTCAATGGTACCTGAAAGAACGATTTTAGCAAACTGTATGTTGCGAGTAACTAGATTCGCATCTTTCAGCGCATTTAGGTCGATAACATCACCGTTAACTTTAGCTAGTTCGCTAATGCGAACTTCAGCTGATACCAACGCACGACGCGAGGTAAAACCGAATTTAGGTAGACGGATCTTAAGTGGCATTTGACCACCCTCGAAACCGACGCGAACACCGCCGCCAGAACGAGACTTCTGACCTTTGTGACCACGACCTGCAGTTTTACCTAGGCCTGAACCGATACCGCGACCTACACGCTTAGCTGCTGATTTAGCACCTGCAGCAGGTGATAGAGTATTTAGACGCATCTTATACTTCCTCCACCGAAACCATGTAGTAAACCTTGTTAATCATACCGCGAACAGAAGGAGTATCTTCTAGTTCAACAGTGTGATTAATGCGGCGTAGACCTAGACCAGTCAAAGTTGCACGATGCTTAGGCAAACGTCCAATTGAACTCTTGGTCTGAGTTACTTTAAGTGTTTTAGTAGCCATGGTGCATTAACCTCGAATTTCATCAACATTCAGGCCACGCTTAGCTGCAATTTGTGATGGTGACTTCATGTGCACCAACGCATCTACAGTTGCGCGAACGATGTTGATCGGGTTAGTAGAACCGTATGCTTTTGACAGAACGTTATGAACGCCTGCTACTTCCAATACGGCACGCATTGCGCCACCGGCAATAATACCGGTACCGTCAGAGGCTGGCTGCATGTAAACACGAGAACCAGTGTGACGCCCCTTTACAGGGTGGTGTAAAGTACCGTTGTTCAATTCAACGTTTACAATGTTACGGCGAGCCTTTTCCATTGCTTTCTGAATTGCTGCTGGTACTTCACGCGCTTTACCATAGCCATAACCGACTTTACCATTACCATCACCGACTACAGTTAGTGCAGTGAAGCTAAAGATACGTCCGCCTTTAACTACTTTAGAAACACGATTAACTGCAACTAACTTCTCTTGCAGATCGTCTTTTTGTTGAGCTTCAAATTTAGCCATTTTTCATCATTCCTTAGAACTTGAGGCCAGCTTCACGAGCGGCGTCTGCTAATGCAGCAACGCGTCCGTGATACTTGAAGCCGGAACGATCGAATGCAACTACAGCTACGCCTTTTTCGATAGCGCGCTCTGCAACAGTTTTACCCACTGCTTTAGCTGCATCTACGTTACCTGTGTACTTTAGCTGCTCTGATACCGCTTTTTCAGCAGTAGAAGCTGCCGCCAACACTACGTTTGCAGGACTAATGACCTGAGCGTATGTGTGACGTGGTGTACGATGTACAACCAGACGGTTAACGCCCAGCTCTTGGATCTTCTTACGGGCGCGAGTCGCGCGGCGTAAGCGAGATGTTTTCTTATCCATATCGCGTTACCTACTTCTTCTTAGCCTCTTTACGGCGTACTTGTTCATCAGCATAACGAACACCTTTACCTTTGTAAGGCTCTGGTGGACGGTAGCCGCGAATCTCAGCAGCAACCTGACCAATTAACTGCTTATCAGTACCCTTAAGTACGATTTCAGTTTGGCTAGGACATTCTGCTGTTACGCCGTCAGGAAGTTCGTGTACCAGTGGGTGAGAGAAACCTAGAGTTAAATCAACGCCTTTACCAGCGATTTTCGCACGGTAACCGACACCAATTAACTGAAGTTTCTTTTCAAAACCAGCTGTAACACCAACAACCATATTGTTGATTAGAGCTCGAGCAGTACCCGCTTGAGCGGCAGTTTTCACGCCCTCAACCGAACTACACTTAATTTCGTTGTCTTCTACAACAACAGAAACGTCAGCGTTAATTACTCGAGTCAAACTACCTTTAGTACCTTTTACGGTGATAGTTTGTTCGTTTAAAGTCACTTCTACGCCTGCAGGGATAGCGACTGGTGCTTTTGCGACACGAGACATTGCTAGCTCCTTATGCTACGTAGCAGATAACTTCCCCACCCATGCCATTTTGGCGGGCAGTACGATCAGTCATCAAACCTTTAGAAGTGGACACGATAGCGACACCCAGTCCGCCCATAACCTTTGGAAGTTCGTTTTTACCTTTGTAAATACGAAGACCAGGACGGCTAACGCGCTGGATAGTCTCAACGACTGGCTGACCTTGGAAATACTTAAGAGTAACTTCCAGTTCAGGCTTGGCTTCATCTGCTACGGCGTAGTCAGTGATGTAACCTTCTTCTTTAAGCACTTTCGCGATAGCGATTTTTAGCTTAGCAGAAGGCATCTTCACAGATACGTGTTTAGCAGCTTGGCCGTTACGAATACGTGTTAACATATCCGCAATAGGATCTTGCATGCTCATATTAGCTTACTCCGTGACAAGTGCTTACCAGCTGGCCTTGCGTAGGCCAGGAACTTCACCGCGCATAGTTGCTTCACGTAATTTAATACGGCTAAGGCCGAATTTACGTAGGAAACCATGTGGGCGACCAGTTTGACTACAGCGATTGCGCTGACGCGCAGAGCTAGAGTCACGTGGTAGAGCTTGTAACTTAAGTACTGCATCCCAACGATCTTCGTCTGAAGTTGTTGGACTGCTAATGATAGCTTTAAGAGCTAGACGCTTTTCAGCGAACTTAGCTACGAGCTTGGCACGTTTTGCTTCACGTGCTTTCATTGAACTTTTTGCCATTACGCTACCCTTATTTCTTGAATGGGAAGTTAAAGCCTTCGAGCAAAGCTCGGCCTTCTTCGTCATTCTTCGCAGAAGTAGTGATTACAATATCCATGCCGCGGATCTTATCGATTTTATCGTATTCGATCTCTGGGAAGATAATTTGCTCACGTACACCCATCGCATAGTTACCACGACCGTCGAATGATTTAACACTCATACCACGGAAGTCGCGGATACGCGGGATTGCGATATCTACTAAACGCTCTAAGAATTCCCACATACGCTCACCGCGCAGTGTAACCTTACAGCCTATTGGGTAGCCTTCACGGATTTTAAAACCAGCAACTGACTTACGAGCTACAGTCACTACTGGCTTCTGACCAGCGATAGCAGTCATGTCACGAAGCGCATGCTCCATAACTTTCTTATCTGCTACTGCTTCGCCAACACCCATATTAAGGGTGATCTTTTCAATCCGAGGGACTTGCATGACACTGGTAAAACCAAACTTTTTGACAAGTTCAGGACTAACAGTCTCTTGATATTTATCATGCAGTTTCGCCATCGTTTACTCCAATTACTTAACGAGTTCACTGTTCGACTTAAAGAAACGGACTTTTTTGCCATCTTCAAATCGGAAACCAACGCGATCAGCTTTGCCAGTGGCAGAGTTGAAAATCGCTACGTTTGATGCTTGTATCGGTGCTTCTTGCTCAACAATACCGCCAGCTACGCCCAATTGTGGGTTTGGCTTTTGGTGTTTCTTGACAAGGTTAATACCTTCTACAATTAATTTACCAGTAGTTAGAACCTGAGAAACCTTACCGCGTTTCCCTTGGTCTTTACCTGCTAGTACAATTACTTCGTCTTGACGACGTATTTTTGCTGCCATTTTGAAGCTCCTTACAGTACTTCTGGTGCCAGCGAGACAATTTTCATGAATTGCTCTGTACGCAATTCACGTGTCACTGGTCCAAAGATACGAGTACCAATCGGTGCAAGGTTTGCATTAAGCAATACCGCTGCGTTCCGATCGAAGCGAATGACAGAACCGTCTGGACGACGTACGCCTTTCTTAGTACGGACTACCACCGCGTTATATACATCACCTTTCTTCGCTTTACCGCGAGGAATTGCTTCTTTTACAGAAACCTTGATGACGTCGCCGATACCGGCATAACGACGATGAGAGCCACCCAAGACCTTAATACACTGAACTCTACGAGCGCCACTGTTACAGGCGACTTCTAGAGTCGATTGCATTTGGATCATTTTAAGTGCTCCGCTATCGTTACTTCACAATCCCACTTAGGGGTACATTTATTGCCCTATTTTCGACTTTAATTTAGTCAAAAATGGCGCGCAAGTGTAACACCTAAAAACAGGAATAGATAGTACTAAAAATACAAACGGCTCCGAAAATCGGAGCCGTTTAACTAAATGCCTAATAAACTTAGGCTTTTGATACTACTTCAACCAGAGTCCAAGACTTAGTCTTAGACAGCGGACGGCATTCGCGAATAGTCACGACATCGCCAGCATTACACTGATTTTGTTCGTCATGTGCATGGATCTTAGTAGTACGCTTAAGGAACTTCCCGTATAAAGGATGCTTAACCTTACGCTCAATAGCTACAGTGATAGACTTGTCCATCTTGTTGCTAAGTACTCGACCCTGCAAAGTACGGATATTATCAGACATTATGCACCCGCCTTAGAAGTAATAATGGTCTTAACGCGCGCAATGTTGCGACGCACGATTTTAAGCTGATGAGTCTGAGTCAACTGACCAGTGGCGTGTTGCATACGCAGATTAAACTGCTCACGCAGCAGACCAAGCAGTTCAGCGTTCAGTTCTTCAACGCTCTTTTCTGTTAGTTCGCTCGCTTTCATTACATCACCGTCTTAGTTACGAAGGTAGTCTTCAGAGGTAATTTTGCAGCAGCAAGAGCAAAGGCTTCACGAGCCAACTCTTCTGATACGCCATTCATCTCATAAAGAACCTTACCTGGTTGAATCTGGCAAACCCAGTATTCAACGTTACCCTTACCTTTACCCATACGCACTTCAAGAGGCTTAGAGGTAATTGGCTTATCAGGGAAAACGCGGATCCAGATTTGACCTTGACGTTTAATGTGACGTGTCATAGCACGACGCGCAGATTCAATTTGACGAGCAGTAAGACGACCACGTCCTACAGCTTTCAAACCGAACTCACCGAAGCTAACTTCAGTGCCGTTCGCTAGACCACGGTTGCGGCCCTTGAACATTTTGCGAAACTTCATTCTTTTTGGTTGCAGCATTGCCAGCTCTCCTATTTACCGCGAGGCTTACGCTTCGGCTGCTGTTTCGGCTCTTCATGCTGAGGAACGATACCGTCTAGAACTTCACCTTTGAAGACCCAAACTTTAACGCCAATCACACCGTATTGAGTGTGACTCTCAGAAGTAGAATAGTCGATATCAGCACGAAGAGTATGCAAAGGTACACGACCTTCACGATACCATTCCGAACGCGCAATCTCAGCGCCGCCTAGACGGCCGCTAACTTCAACTTTGATACCTTTAGCACCAAGACGCATTGCGTTTTGAACTGCGCGCTTCATAGCACGACGGAACATAACACGACGCTCTAGCTGCGAAGCGATGCCATCGGCAACAAGCTTAGCATCTAGCTCAGGTTTACGGATCTCAGCGATGTTAATTTGAGCTGGAATACCAGTCAATTTAGCAACTGCATTGCGTAGCTTTTCTACGTCTTCGCCTTTCTTACCAATCACAACACCTGGACGGGCTGTGTGGATAGTAACACGAACACTTTTAGCTGGACGCTCGATAACAATCTTAGAAACTGATGCTTGCTTAAGTTTCTTTTCAAGAAACTTACGCACTTCCCAGTCACTACTCAAGTTATTGGCATAGTCTGACTTGTCAGCGTACCATGTCGAGATCCAAGGCTTAGTGATACCCAGACGGATACCATTAGGATGTACTTTCTGTCCCATTGCTAACTCCTAGCGATCTGATACAACCACAGTAATGTGGCTGGTACGCTTGATTATGCGATCAGCACGGCCTTTAGCACGTGGCATGATACGCTTCATAGTTGGACCTTCATCGATCATAATCGCTCCAACTCTTAATTCGTCAATGTCAGCACCTTCATTGTGCTCAGCATTAGCGATTGCAGAGTCCAGTACTTTTTTAACAAGTACTGCAGCTTTCTTAGGGCTGAAAGTTAGAATTTCGAGAGCCTTAGCAACAGGCAGTCCACGGATTTGATCTGCAACCAAACGACACTTTTGAGGCGACGTACGGGCAAAACGATGTTTAGCTAAAACTTCCATCTTATTCCTCCCGTATTAACGCTTCTTCGCTTTCTTATCTGCAGCATGGCCGCGATAAGTGCGAGTTGGTGAAAATTCACCAAGCTTGTGGCCGATCATTTCGTCAGTTACGAACACAGGTACGTGCTGACGACCATTATGGACAGCGATGGTCAACCCAATCATATTAGGGATGATCATAGAGCGACGAGACCAAGTCTTAATAGGCTTCTTGTCTCCCGCTTCCATCGCTTTCTCTACCTTCTTCAGCAAGTGCAGGTCAATGAATGGACCTTTCTTGAGAGAACGTGGCATGGCGAATCCTCTTACTTTTTATTGCGACGACGTACAATGTACTTGTCGGTGCGTTTGTTACTACGAGTCTTATAACCCTTAGTAGGCTGACCCCATGGAGATACAGGGTGACGACCACCAGATGTACGGCCTTCACCACCACCATGTGGATGATCTACTGGGTTCATTGCAACACCACGAACTGTCGGGCGTACGCCTCTCCAGCGTTTAGCACCTGCTTTACCTAACTGGCGTAGCATATGCTCGGCGTTACCAACTTCACCCAATGTCGCGCGGCAATCAACAGGCACTTTACGCATTTCGCCAGAGCGAAGACGTAGAGTGGCGTATGCGCCATCACGAGCAATAACTTGTACATAAGCACCAGCAGAACGCGCGATTTGAGCACCTTTACCAGGCTTCATTTCAACTGCGTGCACTACGCTACCCACAGGGATATTACGTAGAGGCATTGCGTTACCGCTCTTGATCTCTGCATCGATACCAGACTGGATTGAATCTCCAGCTTTCATGCCTTTAGCGGCAATGATGTAACGACGCTCACCGTCAGCGTAAAGTACCAATGCGATGTTAGCTGTACGGTTTGGATCATATTCCAAACGTTCAACCTTCGCAGGGATACCGTCTTTGTTACGCTTAAAGTCGATTAGACGATAATGTTGCTTATGTCCGCCACCAATGTGACGTGAAGTGATGCGACCAGTATTGTTACGGCCACCACTTTTCGATTTTTTCGCCAACAGGCCTGCAAAAGGTTTACCCTTATGCAAATCGCTGTTCACCACTTTAACTACGTGGCGACGACCTGGAGAGGTTGGCTTACACTTAATAACTGCCATGATAATTCTCCTTTGCTTATTCAGCGCCGCCGACGAAATCGATGTCAGCACCTTCAGCTAGAGTAACATAGGCTTTTTTCCAATCGCTACGACGGCCAGTACGGGCACCGTGACGCTTAGTTTTACCTTTGTTAACCAAAGTGCGAACTGAATCGACTTCAACTTCGAATAGCTGTGCTACTGCAGCTTTAACTTCAGCTTTAGTTGCATCGATAGCTACACGGAAAACAACTGTATTGTTCTTCTCTGCATTCACAGTGCTCTTTTCAGAGATATGTGGAGCAAGAATAACTTTTAACAAACGTTCTTCGCTTATCATCCCAGCATCTCCTCGATTTGCTTAATAGCTTCAGCAGTTACGAGTACTTTGTTGAACGCGATAAGGCTAACTGGATCAATACCAGCAACATCACGAACGTCAACTTTGTACAAGTTACGAGCAGCTAAGAACAAGTTCTCGTCAACTTCTGGAGTAACAATCAACACGTCTTCAAGTTGCATTTCGTTCAATTTAGCTTTCAGCTCTTTAGTTTTCGGAGCTTCAACACCAAACGACTCAACTACTACTAGACGGTCTTGACGTACCAATTCAGAGAATATGCTTTTCAGCGCTCCGCGGTACATCTTCTTGTTAACTTTTTGGCTGTGATCTTGTGCTTTAGCAGCGAATGTTACGCCACCGCCACGCCAGATTGGGCCTTTAACAGTACCGGCACGTGCGCGGCCAGTACCTTTTTGGCGCCATGGCTTCTTGCCAGAGCCAACTACTTCTGCGCGAGTCTTTTGAGCACGAGTGCCCTGACGCGCGTTTGCAGCGTAAGCTACAACTACCTGATGAACCAGTGCTTCATTAAAGTCACGGCCGAAGGTAGTTTCGGAAACTTCAAGAGCACTCTGTGCGTCTTTCAATACCAATTCCATTACTATCTCCTCAGACCTTAAGCTTTAACAGCTGGTTTGATGATCAGGTCGCCATTAGTAGCGCCTGGAACTGCACCCTTAACCAGTAGCAAGTTACGCTCAGCATCTACACGTACAACGTCTAGATTCTGCGTAGTAACACGCTCTGCACCCATGTGGCCTGACATTTTCTTACCTTTGAAAACGCGACCAGGTGTCTGGTTTTGACCAATAGAACCGTTAGATCTATGAGCCAAAGAGTTACCATGTGTCATATCTTGGGCATGGAAGTTCCAACGCTTAATACCGCCTTGGAAGCCTTTACCTTTTGATTGACCAGTTACATCAACTTTCGCTATGTCAGCGAAGATATCTACATTTAGCTCAGCACCAACTTCGATGCCTTCACCATCACCATCTGCCAAACGCAATTCCCACAAACCACGACCGGCTTCAACGCCTGCCTTAGCAAAGTGACCTGCTTCTGGTTTAGTGATGCGATTAGCTTTTTTGGTACCAGTAGTAACTTGAAGTGCACGGTAACCGTCTGTATCCAAAGTTTTCACTTGGGTTACACGGTTAGCAGCAATTTCAATTACTGTTACAGGTACCGACGCGCCATCTTCATTGAAGATACGTGTCATACCTACTTTACGACCGATAAGACCGATAGCCATCTCTCAAACCTCTTCTAAGCTCAATTAACCCAAGCTAATCTGAACGTCAACACCCGCCGCAAGATCTAAACGCATAAGTGCGTCAACAGTCTTTTCAGTCGGCTCTACGATGTCAACAAGACGTTTGTGAGTACGAAGTTCGTACTGATCACGCGCATCTTTATTAACGTGTGGAGAAGTCAAAATGGTATAACGTTCTTTACGCGTTGGTAGTGGAATTGGACCACGAACCTGTGCGCCTGTACGCTTAGCAGTTTCAACGATTTCCGCAGTAGACTGATCAATCAAACGATGATCAAATCCTTTTAAGCGGATACGGATTCTTTGGTTCTGCATTGACCAGAGCTCCTAAAATGTACACATAAAAAATCACCCTCTAGCTTCTTCCTTTTGGAAAAGCAGAGCGAGATGATTTAACCGTTCGACTCACAATTGGAGTCGCTGTTTTTTTACGTCAACCTCGAGGGTAGACCAATTTAAATTCGCCTAATGGTTAAGGCGAGGGGCTATTATACTGATTTTAAGTCTCAGATCAACCCCACTGTTTGAAATACCGTCAAATAGACCATATCCAACAAAGTGGCGGCTATTATACCCAGGCAGATCGAGATTGCCAGTACTTAGCGCACTTTTCTTAAGGCAATAAAAAAGGCAGCCTAAGCTGCCTTTTTCAGTATTGCGTTAAGATTGGTCGCTATTAAGCAACGATCTCTGCAACAACACCAGCACCAACTGTACGTCCACCTTCACGGATGGCGAAGCGTAAACCTTCGT
>NZ_JBFRMK010000013.1:0-4443 GCF_041470405.1 Shewanella sp. 10N.286.45.A1 | reverse complement strand
CGCCGAGCTAATGCGTCCCGATGAGCGATTTCAGCATTATAATGACCCAATTTACATCTCATAATTTCAATGGAAATTGTCTTATTTGAACGGGTGAGCTTTATCGCTATCTTTCTTGCTGTAAACCCCATGTTCAGAAGCGTCTCTATCTGGTATCGTTCCTTAAGAGTCAGCTGTTTGTATTGCTTCATTATGGAGCACCTGGTTGTTTGTGTGAGAACTTCAACCTACGAGTAGCTGGCTCTCCTGTCTATTCCAAGTGTGTTGGTTATTATGAGAATCTAGGAAGTGTATGAACTGCATCGTAGAGCCAGCTTAAGATATGGTGTGTGTTGTAAGCCTCTAGGTCCATTAGGGTGATCAGCTTAGATAAGATAGGACATCAGTGGTTCCAATGAGCTGTGGTCGGCGTATGCGCAGATACTGCTAGTACCTATAGCAATCAAGCGCAATTCAGATGCCTTGAGCTTTTGCAAGTCGCCGTGAATATACCCCTATAGGCGCTTCTAAATCATCCATGATTTAGAAGCTTGCACAGCCCAACTTAGATGAATAGCTAGCAAGCCCATGGTAGTCGTTAACTCGCTTTCGGACCGGTATGAGGTAGCCTAACTAACAATTCGAGATTAAGCGGAAATATGGCAATCAAGCGTCATTCAGCTGCATTAAGCTTTTGTAAGTCGCCGTGAATATATCCCTATAGGCTCTGCCAAATCATCCATGATTTAAGAGCTTGTACAGCCCAACTTAGATGAATAGCTAGCAAGCCTATGGTAGTCGTTAACTCGTTTTTGGACGTGCGACGAGAAGTCGTATGAAGCGCTGTTCACCGCTTTGAGTGAACCACCTGTATCACCAGATGACCCTAGGACTCTGAATAAAGTAGCGAGTCTGACAATGTAACGAAGTTCAGTACCATAACTGAGCGGGAACAAAATCGTGAGAGGACGTTCCTCCTGATAACCACAAATTGGGTGAGTGCTAGGGAGTCAGTATGATGAATATAAGTGAATCCGTGCAAGGTGCGTTATACGAGAAGCAGCGGAAGTGGTTTTTACGCTGTGGCCAAAAGGCAATGAGAGTGGGAAAGAAGTTGTCCAATATTCTTTCGTGATCAATACGCTCTCCGCACTATAGCGGGCATCTAACCTGACATGCGCAACATACGGAATTCGGTAAGCCTGTATCGCTCCCTCTGGGAAAGCTGATTTAGCCGATAGCGGTGCAGGTATAGGAGGCTGGAGAAAGCCAAGGCTGTATTGTAATGATGCAGATACAGACAAATGTCTGTCACGAAAGTGAGCCCACTACCAGTATCACTTTGCTCTTAATTTGAGAGGCTTTAATCGGTCCAATCTCCTCAATGCCTACGCTATTCTTATTCTCGCCTTTAAACCAATACCTACCAGTATGGTCAATACCCACTAACGTTTTGACGATATAACCATAGCGAGGGTGAAGTAATTTAATAATGTCACCCACTTTTAGTGCCTTTTTATCAAAGTGTTCTGATAGCAGTACAAAGTTGCCACTTTTAAGCCGAGGAAACATGCTGTTTCCAGCGACTTTATTAAGGCTAAAACCAAACATAGTTGTCTATTACGACTCTAGTTTTGGATAGGTAACAAGTTCGGCGGGTGGATACGGACAGTTTGCTGAATAAACCTCTACCCCTTTGCTAAGCCAGAATACCTCCGCGAAGCGATTAACCAGTGTAAGCAGTTCCATCGTTGCAGCCCGATCAATGTGCTGTTTGCTTTTAGAGGCCGCTAACATGATGTTATGTGTGAGCGAATGCAATTCAGGAAAAGCATCCAATTGCGGCTGTTTTATATAATCGCCCCAGATAACTTGTATTTCAGCTTTCACTTTTTTCCCATGCAGCTCTTTCTCCCCCACCAAACGGTTAAACTGTGCCAGTTGAGCAGCCGACATTTCGCTTACTTTAGGTAGCTCATTCAGCAGATCGACCATGCGGATTATAGTCAACACCGCAAGTTGCGCTGTAATAGGATCGTAGATTTTACACGGAATATCACAGTGGGCAGATATCGTCTCAAACGGATATTTGCTATCAATTTTGTCGAGTAACTTCGCTAACATTTTAGCTCCTATTTATTGCCATCAAGCGATGATCTTTTTACTAAAGCCGATCTAAGTAATTTGTAGGCCAATACGGCAGCAACAACGACAGGAGCCGCCCAAAGCAAATGAATGAGATTTGAGGACTCGGCACTATGATCATGACCAGGATGGGCCAAAGCAGAGGTTGAAAATATGGCCAGCAAGCTTGTCATAGCTGCTATCAGGTAATTTATATTCATCGGTAATCCTTTATGTATAAATTGACGAAAAACGTTTTTCGCATCCAAATTGATGCAATTTAAGAAACGGTCTATGCGCGTAGATCTACTTATCAATTATGCTCTTGATAACTTAATGTAATGCACTACTTTGCCCGCCGAGTGATGCAGCAGTTTCTTCTAACGCTGAAACACAGTCATCGCAAATTGGGTGTCGCTTAGCAAAATCGAGGAGTGGCGGTATGGTTAAACTAAGGCTATTAAAAGCAGAGCTTCGCACCTCAGCAATGACTGATTCATCTGCTGACAATGTTTGCACCTGTTTATGAGCGTGCTTCAAATAATGTAATGCCATTTCGCTTTGCTGCTGAGACTCATACAGATGAGCCAAATTATGCATACCTGCTATCCAAGCAAACAATAACTCTCGGTCACTTAACTGATGTGACCATTCACTCTCAATCAAAGAGACAGCCTGTTGATAGCAGTACTGAGCATCCAGCCAAGCTGCCTCTTTAAAATGCTGATTACCAGAGTTCATGAGTTGCTGCCAATTTTCCATTTCACCACCATTTAGTTGTGCGAGGTTATTCATCCGATATAGTGCCGCCGAGCGATAGCAAACTTACCATCGTTACATTCAACACGGGCCAAATACGAATAATTCTCATTAAAATTTATCACAATTAAAAGCGATGCTCAAATGGCACGTGATAATTTACTTATGTAAAGGCTGGCAGTTGGCAGGAGTTAAAATGGGCGCAATCGTGGTTAAAAAAAAGGATACAAGCAGCAAGTGAAAGGCAATTATGTGAACAATGCCAGATGATTACAAGGTTAAAGTCATAAAAGAGCTATAGGGATCAACGTGATAATCGCCAAAAGGTAAGCACTCTTGAAAACCAAACTGCTGATATAATTTTTGTGCAGGCTTAAAAGCATCCATAGAGCCAGTCTCAAGACTTAAGCGCTGATAACCTCGAGTTCTCGCCTCAGCAATCAGGTGCGCCAATATTTTATGTGCAACACCTTGGCGAAGAAATTGAACGCTAGTGCGCATTGATTTAATTTCGTCATGATATTTATCAAGCTGTTTTAGTGCACCAATACCTACTAATTGATCAGCGCACCACAAGCTCCAAAAGGTAACATCAATGGCTTTTAGACCCGATATATCAAGAGCATGCACACTCTCAACAGGTGAGTGCGACAACATATCTTGATGGTGCTCACTTAACCAGGGCTAACGCATCAACGTCTATTTGTTGAATAAGCCCATGCTCTCGAATAAATAATCATCATTTAGGCCGCAGAGCCTGCGCTTGTTAGCCATGCTCTGCGATCGTGATTTTTTTGCTTCAACATGTTTAATATCCATTGCCGGATGACAGCTAAATTCTCACCAACAAAGCCTGATCGAGCTTGGGGTTGGTCTTCTTTAAATGCTACATCCAAGGTCCCATGCAGGTGGTTTTCCACCGACCAGTGCATTCTCGTCACCTTCAGTGCTGCGGCGGCCCCAAGCTCACGGCTGCTAATATAATAGCGAACATAATCATTGGTTTCATTCTTCAAAGTTCGTTCAGCTTGCACCTCGATGATAACTTTTGCATTCCATTTCTGACAAAGTGACAGACTGTCGTCAACGGCCAAGGCCCAACAGCGCCGACGCTCCTTTCGTCCATGCGCTTGTCGAACTGATTATCAAAAAAAGGCCCCAACTCATCTGTTGGCGTGGTTTCCCAATAAGCCTGAAAGTGCTGCTGCACTTCGTCGCACAACTTTGGCTGATTGTCCTTCACCGCCAGTAAGTAATCGCCGTTTTTCTCAAGAATAGCGCTGACAATTTTGGTCTGAGGCCTGCCGCGTCAATACTGCCCAGACAGCCTTCAAGTTCCAGCAGCTTGAGCAGCTCTGGTATCGCCGTAATATCATTGGTTTTTACCTCGACCTTTTGTTGACCGATGCACATGCCCAATTCCGTAAACCATGCATTAACCATGTGAATTGTTTTCTTGCCACGTCCTTTACCAGCACCGCGAAGCGCCTTGCCATAAACAGCCAATTGGCTAGCGATCTTTTCATTCCCGATGATGTCATGAAGCCATTCTTGGAAGATGGATTTAATACCAATTGCATT
>NZ_JBFRMK010000012.1:0-55144 GCF_041470405.1 Shewanella sp. 10N.286.45.A1 | reverse complement strand
ATGCAATTGGTATAAGTTATGCTCGGCTTTTGTTAGTAAAAAAGGTAATTTATGATTGTTGGTTTGGGCACGGATATTGTTGAGATTGCGCGCATAGAGGCTCGCGTTCCAGTGGCTGGCGAGAAGGAGCTACAAACTAATCGTTTGGCTAAAAGAGTGTTAACGCCGTCAGAGCTTGATATTTTTATCAAATCCTCCAATCCTGGCCGTTACTTGGCTAAGCGCTTTGCGGCCAAAGAAGCTGCAGCAAAAGCGCTGGGTACTGGTATTGGCCGCGGTGTGTCATTTCAACATATCGAGATCAGTAATGATGATAATGGAGCACCAAAGATTACTTTTACCGATGGCGCAGCACAAAGGTTAGTGTTGCTTGGCGGTAAGAGCGGTCATGTTTCGATTGCAGATGAAAAACACTACGCTACCGCTACGGTTATCCTTGAAAGCTAGCACTATGAGTTAACATCTAGGCCAAAGTAATTAATTCGTGCGTTATGTCATTGGATTACTGTGAGCAGTTATTTTAACCATCATCAAACTGTTCAAGAAAGGTCTTAGACGGCATAAAGTATAGGCAACCCGTTTTAGCATCTACGAAGTCTAATAGACGATCATAATTGCCGTATTCATCGGCATGGATCATTTGACTGAGCGACGTTTCAATAATGGTCGGCGTAGCTGCAAAGCCTATAAACATGGTGCCATGTTCCATGGCGTTCCCATAAGGACGATTCTGCCTGAGCATTTTGACTTCCAAACCCTCGACTTCAACTTTACTTTTAGCGTTGTGTGCCCATACAGGCTTTTCTTCGTCGGTTAGTTCGACATTATCCATTTTGGTACGACCCACTACTTGCTCTTGGTATTCAGTGGTCTGATTGTCCCAGTCTAGCTGCCTGTCAACATAACGTTGAACGTGCAAATAGCTACCGCCTTGATGAAGATCGTTATCTTCTGCTACCAGCACTGCCATGGCGCGTTCTTCACCATTAGGGTTTTCAGTACCATCGACAAAATCAATCATGTCTCGATTATCTAGATACTTGTAGCCTTGGATATCTTCAACGAGTGAGGCTAATTCACTAAAGCTCTTCATTATGTACTTCGCGGCCTGAAAGTTTAGATCGATACGTTCTGACTTAATCATGATAAATACATCACCGGCAGTGGCAGGGAATAGCCGATCACCATCACTCATCTCTTTGAAGGAGTGAAGTTCTGCAGGGTTGGATAGGAAGGAAATAGTCGCGACCATGCATTGGCTGAGAAACCTATTGAAATATTGAGCCCTGCGGTTAAGTCCTTTTGGTTAATTGATTTTTCGATACCACTTATTGCAGCGATGCAATCGCTAATGGCTTGTTGGTTTATTTGTTGGGTAGTGATGCTGGTTGAGTCTTGTTTGAGGCAAAAAGTGAGATACTCTAGGTGTGTCGACGGGTTAGATAAAACGCCTGACTGAGCGCGTTGGCATAGCTGGGTCATATCAAATTTCCCTATAGGACGGTGACAAATAGTAAGGTTGCTTTACTGAGTGTAGAACAATCATTTTGAATGTTAAAACTTCATTTACGACTTAATCAAGTCTGATGTTAGAAATCATTTTTTGTGAGTTTTCATTGCGATCTTCAAGTCAAATGACGAGTAAGGGACTGCATTGAATATTTACTCTATTAATCGTCGATAAAATCCATTAGGTTAAGGATAAGTTAAATAACAACTATAATTAGACTGATATAAACATGGAGATATTCCGATGAAATCCGCCGTAGAGCAGCTGTCGACCTATAAAAGTGTGCACTTAAACCCAAGCAATATAAAAACTCATTTCTTTGGCGTGCCGCTGATCATCTGGTCAGCTTTTGTAGGCTTCAATCTTATCCCAATCAACTTTACTGTATTTGATGACCCCGCTATTAGTTTTAACGTGGCGACTGTTTTTGCTGCCCTGGTATTGGTGTATTACTTCTTGTTGCACGCAAAATTAGCGTTTGGTTTAACTTTGTTCATTATTCCAGTGCTTTACACTTCTAGTATTGTTGCTCAATATGCTGGTGCCGGCTACCTCGCGATAGCCACCTTTGTTATTGGTTGGATTATTCAGTTTATCGGTCATAAATATGAAAAGGCAAAACCAGCTTTTGTGGATGACTTGAATCAGTTATTAATTGGACCATTCTTTTTGATGGCGGAAGTGTATTTTAAGCTTGGTTTTGAAAAAGAGCTGTTAGCTGAGATCACACCCATCGCACGGGATAAGCGCCGAGCGTTAGAAGCTGGGAAGAAAGCTACTTAAATGATAATAAAAAAACGCTAACCGATTGGTTAGCGTTTTTAGTTAAGTTTTTGGCTGCGTATAGTGCTGAGGCAGCACCCGCACCGTTTTCACCATGTTATCGCCCAGCTCTATTACCTCAATGGGGTAGCCGGCAATGCGCATGCTGGTTTTAACCGTTGGGATCTCTTCGAGATGTTCCAATATCAAGCCGTTAAGGGTTTTAGGGCCATCAATTGGAAACTGCCAATCCATCTCTTTATTAAGCTCACGAATATTGATGCTGGCTTCAATTAGAAAGCTACCATCTTGTTGTTCGTTAATGTCTTCGCTCGGAGTCGTGATCATCGAGGTGGTATAATCGCCAACAATCTCTTCGAGAATATCTTCAAGGGTGACTAAGCCCTGAATATCACCGTACTCGTCAACGACCAGCCCAATACGCTCTTTATTTTGCTGGAAGTTGCTCAACTGCACATTCAGTGGTGTGCCTTCAGGGATGAAATAAAGCTCCTTAACGGCACGTAGAAGCGAAGATTTACTAAATTGCCCCTTTGATTGCAGGCGCAGTGCATCGCGTAGGTGAACAAAACCAACTGCGTCGTCTACAGTATCTCGGTATAGCAAAACGCGAGTGTGTGGGCTTTGAATTACCTGCTTATTAATACTCTTAAACTCGTCATTGATATTAATGGCGTAAAGTTCTGAGCGAGGCACCATTACATCTTCAACGGTGACTTTTTCCAGATCCATAATTGACAGCAACATCTCTTGGTGACGTCTTGGGATCAATGCTCCAGCTTCGTGTACTACTGTGCGCAACTCTTCTTGGCTTAGTGCGTCTGAGGTTTTTGTCGAGCGAATACCGACCAGTCGCAGTACTGCAGAAGTAATAAGATTGACCGCTTTTACAAATGGAAGCAGCACTATCAGCAGTAAACGTAGAATATGGCTAGACGGAAATGCGATACGCTCCGGGTGCAGCGCGGCAAAGGTTTTTGGGGTCACTTCGGCGAAAACCAGCACTACCATTGTTAATACACCGGTAGAGATCGCAATACCCACGTCACCAAATAAGCGCAGACCGATAATAGTTGCTATAGAGGAGGCGAGGATATTGACCAGATTGTTACCGATCAGAATAAGTCCAATTAATCTATCAGGGCGCTCAAGTAGCTTTGTCGCGCGAATAGCGCCTTTATGGCCGCTTGATGCCAAATGACGTAAACGGTATCTATTTAGGCTCATCATGGCTGTTTCAGACCCTGAGAAATAGGCTGAAAGTAAAATCAAGACGAACAGAACAGATAATAGTACGCCAGTGGATATTTCGTCCAAGAGTTGGAGCTCCGCTGTGGATTAATTAAAACCGTAAAAAATTAGTAATTACAGATATTTCGAAAACATGTCAAGTTTGGCTCAATACTGAATCGATTGAGCCAACTGACGAGAGTGGGATTAGCCGAGGATTAACTCTTTAACAATACGGGCACCAAAGTAGGCGAGCGATAGTAAAACACCGCCAGTCAAGGTGTATGCAACGGCTGTTCTAATCTTACAACCGACCCAATATTGCTGCGCTAGCATACCTATATACACACACCATGCAAGGATAGACAAAATCGCTTTGTGGCCTTTACCCTCTTCGAACATGTCATCAAGGAATATGAAGCCCGTTGCCAGTGCTAAACTTAATAGGATGACACCGACAATCACTAAGTGGTAAAGCTGCTTTTCAACCGTCATTAATGGCGGCATTGCTGACGTCATAATCAGCTTTTTGTTTTTTAGTCGATGTTGAATGATGGCTAATTGGATAGCATAAAGCGCTGCAATCATTAAGGCACTGTATGCCATTAGTGACAATACAACATGTACTAATACGTCTGGGTGGATCTCAAAGTGAGTGATGTATTCTGGTGGAACAAGCCATAAAAGGGCGACGGAGATCACCGAGCAGGCATAAACCACAGGTACCACAACGATAACCTTGAGACGAAACAGCAATATGGTAAAGCTAAAGGTGATAATCCAATTCACCAAAGAGATGACATTGGTCAGGCTAAAGTTTTGCCCATCACCAGTAAATACCGCTTGTGAAAGGGCAGCTGCATGTAGCACAACACCTATAGCTGCAACCCCCGCAACTAATTTCCTGTTTGGTCCATCTGCGTGAAAAAGGCGAGTCGCGACGAGAACCAAAGCAATACTGTAAAAAAACATGGCTGAAGCTGAAAAAATAACCATTGAGTATTAACCTATTGTTTGTGAGCTAATTGTTGTATTAGCTTGTTGGCCCTAACCAAAAGTCAAAGCAGACTAAACGCTATCTATATTAACTTGATTCATCCATAAGTTAAATTACTGAATCACAAATCGTAACGTACAAGTTTCTATTCTTAAGCCCTAGGGTTTTAATCACATAAACCCAGTGGTTAGGTTAACATGAGCTTGGGTTATTTGGGCAGTGACATTGGTTGCAAAAATAGGCTGAATCTATGTCTTAGGTCAGTTTTTTCATAAAATGTCGTCGATAGGGCTGCTGTAAGGCAAGTTACTTGGCTCATTGAGTAGCATAATATCTGGGCATCGCTATAATACTGCCCATCAATATCAATTTAAAACGGTAAAGAACTGGATAATGTTTGAGAACTTAACTGACAGATTGTCACGTACGCTGAAGAATATCAGTGGCCGTGGTCGCTTAACGGAAGAAAACGTTAAGGAAACTTTGCGCGAAGTTCGTATGGCCCTGCTTGAGGCTGATGTCGCTTTACCGGTTGTGCGCGAATTTGTTAATAGCGTAAAAGAGCGTGCTGTCGGACAAGAGGTTTCTAAAAGCCTAAGTCCAGGACAAGCGTTTATTAAGATTGTCCAGAGTGAGCTAGAAAATGCGATGGGCGAAGCCAATGAGGCTTTGGATCTATCAGCTCAACCTCCGGCAGTGATTATGATGGCCGGCCTGCAAGGTGCGGGTAAAACCACCAGTGTCGCTAAACTGTCAAAGTTTTTGCGAGAGCGAGAAAAGAAATCTGTATTGGTTGTCAGTGCTGACGTATACCGTCCTGCCGCAATCAAGCAGCTCGAAACCTTAGCTGAAGAAGTGGAAGTAGAATTCTTCCCATCTGATGTCAGCCAAAAGCCAGTTGATATTGCAAAAGCTGCGATTGCACATGCCAAGCTTAAATTCATTGATGTAGTGATTGTCGATACGGCAGGTCGCTTACACGTTGATGAAGCGATGATGGACGAAATTAAAGACCTTCACGCGACAGTAAATCCTGTTGAGACTCTGTTTGTGGTTGATGCCATGACAGGTCAAGATGCGGCTAATACTGCTAAAGCCTTTAATGAAGCGCTACCGCTAACCGGTGTTGTCCTGACGAAAGTGGATGGTGATGCTCGCGGTGGTGCAGCATTATCGATTCGTAATATTACGGGTAAGCCGATTAAGTTCTTGGGTGTTGGTGAGAAAACCGACGCGCTTGAAGCTTTCCACCCAGACCGAATTGCTTCGCGTATTCTTGGTATGGGCGATGTATTATCGCTAATTGAAGAAGTCGAGCGCGGCGTTGACCAAGAAAAGGCGATGAAACTTGCCTCTAAGGTCAAAAAGGGCGGTAGTTTCGACTTAGAAGATTTCCGTGAGCAGCTGCAGCAGATGAAGAACATGGGCGGCATGATGAACATGATTGAGAAGCTGCCTGGTGTTGGCCAACTGCCACCAGAAGCGCTTGCTCAAGTTCAAGACGGTAAGATGACCGGACAAATGGAAGCCATTATTAACTCAATGACTCCCGGTGAGCGTCAACGTCCAGATATTATTAAGGGATCACGTAAGCGTCGTATCGCTATGGGGTCTGGGACACAAATTCAAGATGTAAACCGTTTACTTAAACAGTTTACTCAAATGCAGAAGATGATGAAAAAAATGTCATCTAAAGGCGGCATGAAAAAGATGATGCGTGGTATGAGCGGTATGTTACCACCGGGTATGAAAATGCCGGGCCGCTAGTCTATTATTAAACGTCCTGTACAAAATTTTACTGGCTAGAATGAGTTTTCATTCTAGCCAGTAAATCGTTTTTGGCGTAATAAACGTCGATTACGGTTGCATTCGCCGGTCAGTCAGGTAAAATCTGCCGGCTTTCTATCTGGGGCTCTCCGCGAACACGGAGTTTCAGTTTTTATTTTTGCTTGATAAAAAGCAAATCATTAGAGGATACAAAACGCATGGTTACCATTCGTTTAGCTCGTGGCGGCGCAAAAAAGCGTCCATTTTATAACATCGTTGTTGCTGACAGCCGTAACGCCCGTGACGGTCGTTTCATCGAGCGCGTTGGCTTTTTTAACCCATTAGCTCGTGGCCAAGAAGAAGCATTACGCTTAGATCTTGACCGTGTTGAGCACTGGGTTTCTAACGGTGCTGCTACATCTGACCGTGTAGCAAAATTGATCAAAGACGCTCGTAAAGCAGCTGCTTAATAGCGTTAAGGTATAGATTGATGAGCAGTAAACAAGAACCCGTCGTACTTGGGAAATTAGGTTCAAGTCACGGCATTAAAGGTTGGTTGAAGATCACTACCTATACCGATTCTGTTGAAGGTATTTTTGATTATTCTCCTTGGTTGTTAAAAGAGCAAGGTGAATGGCGTGAGGTTAAAGTCCTCCAGTGGCGTATGCAAGGTAAAGCGGTAGTCGCTTGTCTTGAAGGCGTAGAAACACGGGATCAGGCTCAGGCTCTTACAAATTGTGAGATTGCCGTCACCCCTGAACAGATGGAAGTTTTGCCAGAAGATGAATTCTACTGGCGAGATCTTATCGGATGTGAAGTGGTGAATACCAAAGGCTATAACATGGGTAAAGTTCAGGAGATCGTGGAAACAGGATCAAATGACGTACTTCTCGTTAAAGCAAACGCAAAAGATGGCTTTGGCAAAGCGGAACGAATGATCCCCTTTGTTACCGAACAGTTCATCCAAAAGGTGGACTTGACGGCAAAACAGATTTTAGTGGATTGGGATCCGGACTTTTAAGTCGAGGTAGAGCAGATGTGGTTAGGGGTAGTAACCCTGTTTCCGGAGATGTTTCGTGCCGTAACAGACTTTGGTGTAACGGGTCGTGCAGTTAGTAAAGGATTGCTAGAGATGCAAACGTGGAATCCTCGTGATTTCACCCATGATAAACATAAGACAGTGGATGACCGCCCATACGGTGGTGGCCCTGGCATGTTAATGATGGTGCAACCTCTACGTGATGCCATCCATGCAGCGAAAGCTGCAGCTGGAAAAGAGGCAAAGGTGATCTACCTTTCTCCTCAAGGCCGTAAGCTGACACAGCAAGGCGTTGAAGAGTTAGCAAAATCATCCAGTTTGGTCTTAGTGTGTGGACGATACGAAGGTGTCGATGAGCGCATTATACAAACTGAAGTGGACGAAGAGTGGTCAATTGGAGATTACGTGCTTTCGGGCGGTGAACTTCCAGCGATGACTTTGATTGATTCAGTATCGAGACTTGTTCCTGGCGTGCTAGGAAAGAAGGCTTCGGCAGAGCAGGATTCCTTCTCTGACGGTTTACTGGATTGCCCCCACTATACGCGTCCTGAAAGTATGGATGGGCTGGATGTTCCAGCCGTGTTACTAAGTGGCAACCACGAACATATTAGACGCTGGCGTTTGCAACAAAGTCTCGGAAGAACTTTGTTAAGACGACCAGAATTACTTGAAAATCTAGCTCTGACTGGCGAACAAGAGCAGCTTTTAGCTGAATTTGTTGACGACATCAAACAAGATGCTTAGTCGAAGCGCAGTTATTACTAGTATGGAGTTTATTTAATGAATAACATCATCAAAATGCTCAACGAAGAGCAAATGAAAACCGACGTACCAGAATTTGGTGCCGGTGATACAGTAGTTGTAAAAGTACGTGTTGTAGAAGGCGGTAAAGAGCGTCTACAGGCGTTTGAAGGCGTTGTAATCGCTAAGCGTAACCGCGGCGTTCACTCTGCATTCACAGTACGTAAAATCTCTAATGGTGAAGGTGTTGAGCGTGCGTTCCAGACTCACAGCCCAATCATCTCTAGCATCGAAGTTAAGCGTCGCGGCCGTGTTCGTCGTGCTAAGCTTTACTACCTACGTGAGCGTTCAGGTAAGTCTGCACGTATCCGTGAGAAGCTTTCAACTAAGTAATTACTTTTTAGTAATAATTAGTTTAGCTAAAAAAAGATGCAGTGTTCGCACGAGAAACCGCCTATATGGCGGTTTTTTGTTGGCTACGATTTTATTCCGATTCTAAATACTCATAAGCAATGCATTGGATCAGATACTCCAATCTCATCGAAGCGCTAAACCAACACCAATAATTTTCATTATTTAAATTTGCTGCTTGATCTTAGCCTTACTCGCTGGCATAGTGCTTCTAAAGTGTAATGGTGTAGCATTACGGCGTTACAGTAAAAGATTAAATTAACGGTTAACTCTGCAAATTAGTTTGCAACAGTAGAAGACTTCAATCAGGTGATAAGCATGCAGCAAGATACAATTAACAACGTACATATTAGTTCAGAGAAAGTGTTGGTGACTCCAGAGGAGTTAAAACGTGACTTGCCGCTATCTGCACATGCTAGTCAATACGTGATTAATGCGCGTAAAACTGTATCGGATATTGTTCACAAAAGAGACAATCGAGTGTTGGTGATCTCTGGACCTTGTTCAATCCATGATATTGATGCCGCTAAAGAGTACGCGCTGAAACTGAAAAAACTGCATGATGAGTTGGGTGATCAGTTCTACGTGCTGATGCGAGTGTACTTTGAAAAACCACGCACCACTGTAGGTTGGAAGGGGATGATCAACGACCCGGATATGGATGAATCATTCGATGTTGATAAAGGCTTGCGTAAAGCTCGTGAATTAATGATTTGGCTTGCTGAACTTGAGCTACCGGTAGCTACTGAAGCACTTGACCCTATTAGCCCACAGTACATGTCTGAATTGATCACTTGGTCGGCAATTGGTGCACGTACAACAGAATCACAAACTCACCGTGAGATGGCATCGGGGCTATCGATGCCGGTTGGCTTTAAAAATGGTACCGACGGCAAACTAGGGGTGGCAATAAACGCGTTAGAATCAGCCGCTAGCAGCCACCGTTTTATGGGAATAAACCAAAAGGGTCAGGTGGCTTTGTTGCAAACTGCCGGTAACCCAGACGGGCACGTGATTTTGCGCGGCGGTAAAGCGCCAAACTATGATGCAAAGAGTGTTGCTGAATGTGAGCAGCAGTTACATGCAGCCAATTTAAATGCACGTTTGATTGTCGACTGTAGTCACGGTAACTCTTCAAAAGATCATAATAAGCAGACGCCAGTGTGTGAAGATGTATTCAAGCAAATTGTTAATGGCAACCAGTCGATTATTGGTGTAATGCTTGAAAGCCACCTTAATGCGGGCAAGCAGAGTAGTGATTTGCCGGTTAATGAACTTGCTTATGGCGTATCTGTTACCGATGCATGTATCGATTGGCAGACGACTGATACATTATTGCGCAGTGGAGCGGCAGACTTAGCTTCTGTATTGCCTACAAGGTTTGATATGCTGAAAGTAGCAAACGGCTGATGAAAGAGAGAGTCATGAACGAGAAGACCACTGCAGAGCTTGAAAACCTAAGAGGCTTGATTGATGGCGTTGACCAGCAATTACTGCACTTACTCAGAAAGCGTTTAGATTTAGTCGCGCAAGTAGGCGCCGTAAAGCACGGTGCAGGCCTTCCTATCTATGCACCGCAACGCGAAGCGAATATGTTAGCTAAAAGGCGCGCGGAAGCACAAGCGATGGACGTTGCGCCGCAACTTATTGAAGATATTTTACGGCGTTTAATGCGCGAGTCTTACCTTAATGAAAAGGATGTTGGCTTCAAGCAAGTTAAAGCTGATTTAGGACACGTGGTCATTGTTGGTGGTGAAGGTAAGCTTGGCGGTTTATTTTCGCAGATGCTTACATTATCTGGCTATGAAGTTAAGTCATTAGATAAAGACGATTGGGTCAATAGCCAAACTATTTTTGACGGCGCTGGTCTCGTTATTGTTACCGTGCCTATCAATATCACCTGTGAATTGATTGCCACTAAGCTGACTCAATTGCCGAGTAACTGTATTCTTGCAGACTTAACTTCAATTAAGAGTGCGCCTGTTGAAGCTATGTTAGCAGCCCATAGTGGTCCAGTTATGGGGTTACACCCAATGTTTGGCCCTGATGTAGGTAGCCTTGCTAAGCAGGTTGTTGTGGTTTGTCATGGCCGCGGTGAGTCTGAATACCAGTGGCTTATCGAACAGATTAAAATCTGGGGTGCACGCATTGTTGAGACAGAGCCTGAAAAGCATGACAAAGCGATGCAACTGGTGCAGGCGATGCGCCATTTCTCTTCATTTGTTTATGGGCTTAACCTCTATAAAGAGGAAGCTGATATTGAGTCGCTGTTGCAGTTTAGCTCGCCTATTTACCGCTTAGAATTGGCGATGGTAGGTCGCTTGTTTGCCCAGAGTCCAGAACTCTACGCTGACATCATCTTTGCTCAAGAGGATAGTTTAGTTGCTATTAGTGACTACCTTGATAATTACTCACAGGCATTGCAGATCCTAAAGTCTGGCAACCGAGAGGCTTTTGTTAAGCAGTTTGAAGAGGTTGCAAAGTGGTTCGGTGACTTTGCACCGCAGTTCCAGCGTGAAAGTAGGGCGATGCTACAATCAGTAAATGACATGAAAACAGGTTAATCTGATTTGAGTTTTTGTGAGAGATAAAAGGAGCTGCGGCTCCTTTTTCTGTTTTGATGTTAAAACAGTCAATTATTGCCGATAACAAATCATTCTTATACTCACCATCAAAATTCGCTTTGATAACTTCGACGTTGAAACAAACTTGCTCGGGAATAAAGAGTGTCAAAATATGATGCTGATACCAACTTCATTCGCGCTAAAGATAGTGGGAATGAGAGGCGTTATCAGACCCGTTCTTATCTATATCAATTAACAAGTCAATATCGGTCAATTTGTATAATTTAGCCATCACTTAAAGTGATCTCTTTCATAGTTTTACTCTTTGTCTATAAAAAGTGCTTTTGCAATTTTTCAATCGGCGTAGACTTAGCTTTAAAGATGCAAATTATATGCATGTATTAAGTATTAGGAGTAAGTGTAGTGTTTTGTATTCAATGTGAGCAAACAATTAGAACGCCTGCGGGCAATGGCTGTAGTTACACTCAAGGCATGTGTGGAAAGTCGTCTGATACATCAGACCTGCAAGATCTTCTGATTTACATTCTTCAAGGTGTATCAGCATACGCTGTACGTGCACGTGAAGTCGGTGTTATCGATCATGAGATTGACACTTTTGTGCCAAAGGCATTCTTTGCGACGCTAACGAATGTTAACTTCGATGATGATCGTATTATTGAGTACACTGCACAAGCAAACACTTTCCGTAGTCGTCTACAAACAGCTTATGAAGCTAAATGTGCAGAGCTTAATATTGAAGCTAAGGCACCAACAGCAACAATGCAGTTGGTACTTGGCACAACTAAACCTGAGATGCTAACACAAGCTCTTCAAGCTGCACCTAACCGTGGTAAAGATGAAGTCCATGAAGATATCATGGGTTTACGTTTACTTTGCTTATACGGCCTTAAAGGCGCCGCGGCTTACATGGAGCATGCTCGCGTTCTTGACCAAACTAATGATGAAGTCGCTGGCGAATTCCACGAAATCATGGCCTTCCTTGGTGAAGATTCTGTAGATGGTGACAAGCTATTTGAAACTGCAATGCAAATTGGTCAGCTAAACTACCGCGTTATGGCGATGTTGGATGAAGGCGAGACTCATGCATTTGGTCACCCAGAGCCAACTCAAGTGAACACCAAATCTGTAAAAGGTAAAGCGATTTTAGTGTCTGGTCATGACATGAAAGATCTAGAGCTTATCTTGCAACAAACTGAAGGTAAGGGCATCAACGTATTCACTCACGGTGAAATGTTACCAGCACTTGCTTACCCAGAATTGAAAAAATACCCGCACCTTGTAGGTAACTACGGCAGTGCATGGCAGAACCAACAGAAAGAGTTTGCGACTTTCCCTGGCGCTGTAGTTATGACTTCTAACTGTATTATCGACCCTAGTGTGGGCGATTATTCAGACCGAATCTTCACTCGTAGTATTGTTGGCTGGCCTGGTGTTAGTCACATCATCGGTGATGATTTCAGTGCTGTTATCGCTAAAGCTGAGGCTTTAGAAGGTTTTGCTTATGATGAGATCCCCCATCTAATCACTATAGGCTTTGCTCGTAACGCACTTATGGCTGCGGCACCAACCGTGATTGATAATGTGAAGAGTGGTGCTATTAAGCATTTCTTCTTGGTTGGTGGTTGTGACGGTGATAAAGAGGAGCGTGGCTACTTCACTGATATAGCTACTCAAGCGCCTGATGATTCACTGATCCTGACTTTAGGTTGTGGTAAGTACAAGTTCAACAAACTTGAGTTTGGTGATATCAACGGTATCCCACGTTTACTGGATATTGGTCAGTGTAACGATGCTTACTCAGCAATCCAACTTGCAATTGCACTTTCAGAAGCATTTGAATGTGACATCAATGAGCTTCCTTTGACCTTGGTACTGTCTTGGTTTGAGCAGAAAGCGATTGTGGTATTGCTTACGTTACTATCTCTAGGAGTGAAGAACATTCTTACTGGTCCAACGGCGCCAGCGTTCCTAACTGCAAACCTCGCCAACGTGTTAGAAGAGAAGTTTGGACTGCGCACTACAACAACTGTAGAAGCGGATCTTAATCGCATTCTAAACGTGGCATAACTGCGCGTTTAGTTGGTGATGAGTTAGTAAAAATGGCCATTCATATGTGGCCATTTTTATATCAGTAATATTGACTAGGTTAAAGTGATATGACTAATAGTACGAATGGGCAAACCAATGCCCCTTTTACCGCTGAGAAATGGCAGGCTGGCGAACATCAATTGGTTTGTGTCGAAAAGTGGCATGAAACGCACGATGTCATCAGTTTTCGCTTCCAAGGGGTAAAACCGGTAAAGTTTCACTTTAAGCCGGGACAGTTCCTCACATTATTGCTAGAGATTAATGGTGAGAAAATCGGTCGCAGCTACACTATCAGCTCATCACCATCTCGCCCATTTTCGATTGTGCTTACAGTTAAGCAGATTGAAGGTGGCAAAGTATCTAACTATCTTGCTAACAACCTAGACGTTGGCCATGTTGTGCGCGCGCTTGGCCCTGATGGTGCATTCAACCTGATAGATATCGAAGCTGATAAATATCTGTTTCTAAGTGCTGGCTGCGGGATCACGCCGATGTACTCGATGTCTAGATGGTTAGCTGATACGCAAATTAGCCCTGATATCGCTTTTCTACATAGTGCTAAGTCAACTAAAGATCTGATTTTCAAGCAATCGCTTGAGCAGATGGCTGATCGCAGTGACCAGTTTAAGCTTAACTATCTGTTAGAGACTCTAGATAATGAGCCATGCGCTTATGTCGATGCTGAAGCTGGACGGTTATCAGCTGACAATTTGCAGCGCCTTGTTGCAGATTTTCAGAGTCGCACTGTATTTGTGTGTGGCCCTGAGCCTTATATGGTGGCAGTCAAAGCACTACTTGAATCATTAAACTTCAATATGGCGCAGTTTAATCAAGAAAGCTTTGGCTCGTTTAAAGGCGATCTTGGTGAGCTTGCAGCGGCAAAAGAGGTTGTTGTAAGTGATGAAAAGAACGGCTTTATGTTACAAATTGGCGACAGAACTCGGGCACTTTCTAGTGAGCAAACTGTGCTTGATGGTGTTGAGGCCGAAGGTCTACCTATTATTGCTGCATGCCGTTCAGGTGTCTGCGGTGCTTGCAAATGTAAGGTTGTAGAGGGTGAAACTGAATCAACCAGCCAAATGTCATTGACTGCAGATGAGATAGCACAAGGCTACGTATTAGCTTGCTCAACTAAGTTGAAGTCTAACGTCACGCTAGAACTTTAAGCCATGCTCAGTGAAGAATGTTAAGTAATTCCAAATAAATCAGTAGTGAAAGTTGCGAAACTCACAATGAGAAAGTAAGGTTAAAGGCAGGACGTGATGTAATTTACGCCTGCCTTTTCTTTTTTGGTGGAGTGGAATATGGTATCAACAACGCATACTGAAGCTTTACCTTTAGAAGACAAAAGCCTTGCTCATATGCTTTACGGGCTAATGGCCTGCTTCCCAATTGTATTACTCCCCGCAGTACTAAGCTTATGTATTAACTTAAACCAACGTCCAAATACCCTAAGCTCTATGCTGGCATCCCATCTTAGATGGCAGCGGTGGTCGATTATCAGTATGTTGCTGGTTATGGCCGTCGGCTACTTAAGTAATCAACCTTGGCTAAGTACAACACTATATGTTGCTGGTGCTGTGTGGTTTAGTGGCCGGATTTTTAAAGGCTGGTTGAGCCTAATCGAAGGTCGCTGTATTTAACCTTTCCATTGCCTAGCGTTAATTTATGAGTGTTGCCTGTGACCAGTTATGAAATCCTTTGTCTGCTATCTGCGCTTTCTTTAGTTATTTCACTAATATCTTCCCGCTTACACCGATGGCAAGAAACCATTACCATCACAGCATTAGCCTTATTGTTGAGCCTACTCATCTTAGCGGCAGGAAAGATCTTTGGGGTATCGGTTTATTCAAGTTTGGTAACAGATCTCGAACAGCTAGATTTTAAAGCGCTGTTGCTTAACGGAATGCTGGGTTTTTTGCTGTTCGCCGGCGCGCTGCAAATAAAACTGCAGGTACTTAAAAAGCAACGCTGGGAGATATTCATTCTAGCCTTTGCCGGCACGCTTATCTCGACGGCTGTTATTGGCGGTGTGCTTTATTGGGTTTCCAGTTTATTAGGTTTACCGCTTCAACTTAGCTACTGCTTGTTGTTTGGGGCACTCATATCACCAACCGATCCGATAGCAGTGTTGGCTATTATCAAGCAACTCGGTGCGCCTGAAGATGTTGCGACTCAAGTTGAAGGCGAGTCATTGTTTAATGATGGTATAGGCTTAGTGATTTTTGTTGCAATCTCACAGGTCGCCTTTTCCACTGAGCCGTTGACGGTCACGGGTATTGCAGGTCTATTTTTACAAGAAGCGGTTGGTGGCGTCATTTATGGTGCTATTCTCGCCGCAGGCTTACATTTTATGCTGGGCTTCTCTGAAGACAAAACTCAGTATCTGTTGATGACTCTATTGCTGCCCACTGCTGGTTATGTGGTTGCAGATATGATTGGCGTTTCAGGGCCTTTAGCCATGGTCACGGCAGGGATTATTGCTGGTAATTTGAGTATTCCTAAATTGCTTAAAAAGAACGAGTGCGTAACGCTAGAGAGTTTTTGGGGGTTGATTGAATCTTTCTTTAACTCACTTCTGTTCTTGCTGTTAGGTCTATTATTGCTGCTTATTGATTTCGATGCTGAGCTTTGGTGGTTTATGTTGTTATCAGTCCCTATTGTGCTGCTAGGCCGTTCAGTGAGTGTTTACTTGCCATATTTGGCTTTTCGCCGAGTAAAACATTACAACTCTTTTGCTGAAAAAATTCTAGTTTGGGGTGGGCTAAGAGGTGGCTTAGCTTTAGCTATGGCGATGAGTTTACCTACAGGAGTGATGTTGGCATCAGGGGGAAGTATTGATTTGCGAGAGCTATTGATGGTGATGACCTACGCCGTGGTAGTATTTTCCATCTTGGTTCAAGGTACAACTATTCCTCGTCTTATTGATAAGAGCAATGCCGAAGATAAAGGCACGATGTAACACGATAACGGCCGTGAGCATAAGTGCTTACGGCCGTTAATATTAGCGGATTTTAACGGTATAAATTGTTGAGTAGATCGTTAAGTAGTGTTTGTTGCTCCTCGCTATTACCAGCCTGTTCAACGTTGGCGAGATTGACTATGATGCCATCGCCACCTAGTTGCTTAATTGCGGTGCTAAAGCCTGCTAGCTGCGCAGTTTCGACCGCGTAGCTAGGGTTGACCAGTACAGGTAGATGGCTGGCAGTTTTAAGCTGTACTAACGCTGCTAAATCTAGAGACGGCTTGCCTGAATTATTCAGTGTACTTACCCCTGACTCACATAGGGCCAACTGCTGATTGCCTTGACTCAATACCACTTCAGCAGCATCTAACAAGTCATCGACACTGGCCATGGTATTGCGCTCAACGATGACTGGCAGTAACAGTGACCCTAACTGAGTGAGTATTGCTTGGTTATACATTTGCGTGCCTGATAATATAATCGCATCAGCTAGCTGAGCTGCTACGGCTAAATCAGTTTCATGTTCAACCATTAAAATACATACGAGCCCAAACTGATCTAAGGTCTTTTTAAATTGAGATAGTGATACAAGCAGTTCACTTTGCTGGCTTAAACCTTGGATCACTACTGCTTGGAATCCAGCTTCTTTTAGTGTTTTGGCACGTTGCTCGAACGCGGTAATTTCGAAAGGCAAATGCAGTTGAGCAACGGCGGCTAAATGGTTGTTACCTATATTGAGCTGGCCACAAACTATCTCGGTTGCTTGGGTTTTATACTCTTTACTATAGCGTTTCTCTTTGGTCGATGCAGTGCTCGCTATAGTGCTTACCTTTGATGTGCTAGGCTCAATCATTAATTGGCTATTGGTCAGTTGTGTTGGATTAACCGTTTCACATGGGTAGCAGCCCAATACCTTTATAAAGCGTGTGGTTCTTTCTAGCTCTTTTAGAGCCGCTTGCATTGGTTCACTTGAAAGGTTAGCGTCGATGTCTAGATAGAACATCTCTTCCCACGGAGTACCTGGTATTGGACGTGACTCTAGTTTGCTCATGTTTAGGTTTCTAGCCTTTAACACCAATAAAGCTTCGACCAAGGCGCCTGGCTTTTGTCCTGTGGCCATAATCAAGGTACATTTTGCAGGTAACTGCTCAGGAACATCAACAGCTTTACGGGCGACAACGATAAAACGGCTTTGGTTGATTTTTTGATTGGCTAGGCCACTCTCGATAGCCTCAAGTTGATATAAAGCGCCGCCCTCACTGCTACCAATCGCAGCAACACTGTTATCTTGAGCATTACAAACCATATCCATTGCTTCAGCGCTACTAGAGCAATACTCTAGCTTTAAATCACCATGTTGACTCAGGTATCGGCTGCATTGACTAATGGGTTGTGGGTGAGCATAAACAGTCTTTACATCATTGATATTGGTGCCACTTTTCGCTAGCAGACAATGTCCTACTTCAATGGTCGTTTCGCCGACAATGGCTAAACTTGTGTGTTGCAGAACATCGTATACTTCGTTGATTGAACCTGAAGAGGTATTTTCTATTGGCAGAAAGCCATAATCTGCATGGCCAGATTCAACCGCTTGCACTATCTCATCAAAGCTTTGGCAGCCTAAATCTTGCATTTCTACTTGGCGTCTGTCGCAGTATCGGCTTGCTGCTAGATAGGAGTATGAACCTCTAGCTCCAAGATAAGCGACGCAATATTGTTGCTGTTGAGTTTGTGGGTTGGCGCGGCCATGTAAGTAGGCTTGCTGGTTCAAAACCGAGTCTTCAATGATGCTTTGATAAAGCGAGATAACATAATGCGCATCTAACCCTTGTTCGCGGCCTTGCTTAACGAGGCGAGCAAGCAGTTCTTTTTCACGGATCGTATCGCGTATAGGTCTAATATCCACTTCTTTACTACGAGCAACATCTAAACTTAATTCTCGACGTTTAGCCAGCAGAGCTAAAAGATCATTGTCGAGAGACGTTATCTGTTCTCGAGTGTGGTTTAAAGGTTGTGGTTTGCTCATTAGTGCCTCTACATCTTATTTAGTGCGCTTAGAATCAAAAAAGCCTCCCGTGTGGGAGGCTTTGGAATTTTCACTTTCGTTTTTACACCGAAATTCCGCCTCCGAGGGTGGGGGGCATAAAAAAGAAAGTAAAAAACGCAGTTTGGATTTTGTTCATGGAATTAAACTAAAGCGGAGAAGGTTTACTGTCAATCAAAACTTGGGCTATTTGAAAACTTTGTAAGAAAAAGCGCACCAGAGGTGCGCTTTTGGACAAAAGTTAATAATGAAATCAAGCTGCGTATTCCTCCTCTATGTTGTCGTCAAAACCGTCATCAATGGCATCATCTTCTCTTTTAAGTGTTGCATGACGTTGGCTTTCTGGTTTGTGTGTTAGGCGATTTAGCTGTTTCTCCAGCTTTTGTCCCATTGCATTGATTGCTGCATATAGGTCTTCATGTTTCGCCTGGGCAAATAATTTGGCACTTGGAATGCAGACAGAAGCTTCAATCTTAAAACCTTGTTTCTCCTGTAGTATGATTACATGTGGATTAATAAGCTGCACATCGTGTCGTGCTAATTTTGCTAATCTTGCTTCAATACGTTCGCGGATAGATTCAGTAACTTCGAAGTGCTTGCTAGTAATCTTTATCATATGTCGAACCTTTTGTTGTTTCCTTGAATTCAGACTAACAATCTCACTAACGAAAGTCGTGATCTAAATCACGTTTCACACTGTCTTTTAAATCGTTCGCTTTTTATTTGATCACTTAGACAAATATAGTCAATAACTGCCAAAATTTCCTTGAAAACCCCGAGAAACAGGTTCATATTTGAATGGATAAGGACTCACTCAATTAGCCGTTTCACAAAAATTCTTAGCGTAAATAACCCCATAGCTCTTACCCTCAGCTCAATATATAATGCTCACAAAAGACCAATTAATTTGTGAGAACGATCATTGATGACGCAAAACACTGTCAAAGTTAAAGTATGGGACATTCCGACACGACTCTTTCACTGGGGGATGTTGTGTTTGCTTGGTGGTTTATGGTGGACAGCGGAGTCTGGAGAGATGGAGTGGCACCAACTACTGGCTTACAGTTTAATGATTTTGCTTGCCATGCGACTACTTTGGGGCTTTATAGGTAGTGATACAGCTCGGTTTAGCCATTTCGTTCGATCTCCTAAAACGGTGTTTAACTATCTAAAGCAAACTAAGCAGCATGGGATTTCTGCGAGTGTTGGGCATAATCCGGTTGGTGGCTATATGGTTGTGGCTTTGATCTCGCTTGTTAGCTTACAGCTAGTGAGCGGACTATTCGCAACGGATGAGATTTTTACCGAGGGACCACTATATAGTAGTGTCAGTAGTGATACTGCTGCTTGGTTAACTTGGCTACATAAGAAGAACTTTGATCTGATATTGATATTAGCTGCTATCCATATTTTAGCGGTAGGCGTGCATATGGTTAAAGGTGACAAAATTATAATGGCAATGTTTAGCGGCTATAAACACCTGCCAGAAGTTAAAGCGCCGACTTTAGCATTTGCATCAGTATTGAAAGCAATTGTAATTGTGCTGGTGGTAGGTGGGTTGGTATTGAACTACTTGATGTTACCGATTATCGATATGTTGTAGGTGGTTTTTTTATAGTAAACAGTGAAATGAAAGAGCCAGCTTAAATTAAGCTGGCTCTTTTTATTTAATCTTTCTTGTAAACGTCATGACAACCTTTGCAGCTTTTGCCTGTATTCATAAAGGCTTTTTTGATCTCTTTCTTGTCGCCTTTCTCTGCAGCTAAAGCAAGCACTGCAGCATTTTCTTGGAAAGTCTTCATTTTGGCATCAAAATCAGTTTTATCACTCCAGATCTTTGCAAGTGCTTCAGTTTCACCTTTGTCTGAACCACTGATAAATCCTTCAAGTGGTAGCTTTGAAAGAGCTGCAACATTTGTCGCGCGCATGGCGAAAACGCTGGCGTCAAAGTCTTTCTTACCTTTGAGCATCGCGCCCATGTCACCAAAGTTATAGGCAATCATTCCAAAAGCGGATTGACGATAATGAATAGCATCGTCAGCTTCTTTAAAATTGTTGGCTTGTACACCGGTTGCTATCGTTGCTGTTGCTGCTAGTGCGATAAGGCTCATCTTTAATGATTTTTTCATGGTTATTCTCACGTTTTTATTATGTTATGCGACTTGTTGCACGCATTGTACCTACTTTTGGCTAGCTGACTCCATTCGTTTTTGAACAAAGTTACGCTTAGTTACAATTGAGCCTTATACGGCGGATAAATTTCTTGAATCAAAATGCGTGACTGGAGATCGAATCCTGATAAACTTAATGTAATGATGCACTAGTACACCATTGAGGCTGAAATGCGCGCAGAGTGGGATTTAGTTTTAGATAAAGTCATGGCACAAAATGATCATAGCGCGCTTGTAACGCTGTTTGAACTGCTGTTGACTGAAGAGGAGCGCAGTGCCGTTGCTGGGCGATTAAAGGTTTTTCAAACCTTACTGCATAAAGAGATGAGCCAGAGACAAATCGCTCAGGAATATCAGATTAGTATTGCTACCATTACTCGCTGTTCTAATTACCTTAAGCATATGACAGAGGAGCAGCGGCAGCAGATAAAGCTGTTAACACTGTAAGATTTGTCTACATGCATTTAGCGGCAAAAATCTTATGTTTACGGTAACCGACTCGTCGAAAGAATATGTAGAGAGCAAAGCTGCATAGGCAAAGTGCCAAAATAGGCGCAAGCTTTGAATGGTGTTGGCTTAGTAATATCGCACTAAGAAAACAGATTGCTGGAATATGCTCATATAGCGGACCTGGTATCCAACCTTTCTTGCGTCGCTTTTTTACATCGGTACGGCGATTCCTAGAGCGTAGAGAATAGATTCTACTCCCCCACAGATAGAGCAAAACCGCTAAACATTGCGCAAAAGCTTGATCGAGTATTAATATTCCTAAGCTACCGATAGCGACATAGCTGTAAGGTAAAGCTTCATAAAATGGTTTCGATAGCATTGGCAATTCCTTTTGCGCAAAATGATGCTACAGAGTGTAGAGCATAAAAAAAACGCGTTTCATTTTTGTAATGAAACGCGCCTTAAATCAGTCTAAAGAACTAGATAGCTTTAGTGTCTGCAACCACAGCCACCGTTGCCATCGCAACCTTCTTTAGCTTCTTTGGCTTCGTCGTCACTGCAACAACCGCCTTCGTGGTTGTGCTCGCCGCCACCACAACATCCACCTTCATGGGAATGTTCGTGTCCGCCACAGCTAGAACCTGCTGCGTGAATGTGACCGTGAGCGACCTCTTCCTCTGTCGCTGCGCGTACTTCTAGCACTTCAACATTAAAGCTCAGAGTCTGGCCTGCTAAAGGGTGGTTGCCATCTACGATAACAACGTCATCTTTAACTTCTGTCACTTGAACTGGACGTTGTCCCATTTCTGTTTCAGCTATGAAACGCATGCCAGGTACGATATCTTCGATGTCACCAAAAGCTGATAATGGGACTTCTTGGCATAGACCATCATGGTATGCGCCATAGCCTTGCTCTGCATCTACAGTTACATCGAGTACGTCACCTTGCTCTTTACCTTCAAGAGCTGCCTCTAGGCCTGGGATCATATTTTCTGCACCGTGCAAATATAGCATCGGCTCGCCTTCAAAAGAGCTTTCTACAAGCTGGCCTTTTGCATCTGATAATCGGTAATGGATGCTTACTGCACATTTTTCGGTGATTTTCATATTGGCTCCAATCGGTAATTTGCGCGCATTCTAGCTTGGATTGTGTCAATTTGCGACAGATTGGATCGACTTATGCTACCTAAGCCACATCTTTATTAGGAATAGATTGGGCTTAATAAAAAGGGTTAGTCGCCTCTTATAGCTAAATATCATAAATAGTGCTTTTTAATTTTATCAGCAATTGCGCTAGATCCCCGCTTCAGCCCTAGAGGCTAAAATGTAAAAATGAGCCTATATTATAAAAGTTGACTGTTATCTATATAGTGAGCGTATTTTGACTTTTATCATTATTTGAAATGTATATAAATTGTTTTTTAACAGCACCTTATGTATAGCTCTGCTTTATGTTTACGTTAACGTAACATTTGTTGGGGCAAGAGAGTATTAACGACTGCTTATTCAAATTGCTATTTATAGCGCTTTATTGCGGTTTACTCGAGAAAATGGCTATTAATAACAATAATGAAAATTTAGGGGTTGACACTTCTTGGTTAAAAAGCAATTCTGTTAGCACACAAATTATTCCAATTGGATTAAACCTAATTTATATGTCTAGCCATCAGATAATGATCACCACGATTATTACAACCACCACTATTACCAACGTGGGGGCGGGCTAAGCACAATCTGATATAAGTTAAATATCAAGCCCGCTCCCCACAAAGGAGCGGGCTTTTTTGTTTCTTAACGTGGCGCGGTACAAGGAGTTTTCGATGAAAGTAATGAAATTTGGTGGAACCTCGCTTGCAAATTGGCAGCGATTTAGAACAGCAGCCGATATTGTAGTCCAGTCTGCAAAATCAGAAAGTACAGCAGTGGTATTATCTGCGCCAGCAACGGTTACCAATGGTTTAATTGAAATGGTAGAAGTTGCAGTTAAAGGTGGCGACTATAAAGCCGTGTTGGCCAAAGTAGAGCAGGTCTTTATTGCTTTGTATGGTGAGGCTTCAAGCGCTTTAACTGATGAACAAAATCAACACTTAGCGAATAGACTGCAGCAGCAGATGAGTTTTTGGAGCGATAAGCTTGCGGGTATGAGCCTACTCAATGAGTGTCCTGAGAGTGTTGAGGCTGCAGTGTTAGTGGGCGGTGAGAAACTGTCGTCTGCATTAATGGTTGAAGTGATGAAGGCCGCTAATTACTCCTCTGCGATATTGGAACCTGAATCTCTGCTGGTAGGACATGGTCCGCGGTTGGAATCGGTGGTTGATATTGAAGCAAGTAAACTGCGATTTGGCGCGCTAGATCTAAGTGTTGCTCATGTGTGGGTTATGCCTGGTTTCACCGCTGGAGACAGCGATGGTAAGATAGTCACTTTAGGGCGTAATGGCTCAGATTATTCTGCTGCGGTACTATCAGCGTGTCTTGAAGCAAGCTGCTGTGAGATCTGGACCGACGTCGATGGTGTATACAATACTGACCCTCGTGTAGTTGCTGACGCCAAGCTTCTTTCACAAATGAGTTATCAAGAGGCGATGGAAGTCTCCTATTTTGGTGCAAAAGTTTTACACCCAAAAACTGTGGCTCCAATTGCTCAATACCACATTCCTTGCTACATCCGAAATACGTTAAACCCTGAAGCAGTTGGTACTCTAGTATCAAACGAGCCTGATGAAACCGGACTCAATGTAAAAGCTATCTCTAATCTTGATGATCAAACTATGTTTGACGTTTCAGGACCCGGTATGAAAGGGATGGTAGGGATGGCGAGCCGTATATTAGGCGCAATATCTCGTTCTGGGGTGTCAGTTTCTTTGATTACACAAAGTTCATCTGAGTACAGTATCAGCTTCTGTGTTGCTACTGAAGATGCTGCTAAAGCGAAGTATGCGTTAGAGCAGGAGTTCGACCTAGAACTTAAGAGTGAACTACTAGAGCCTATCGAGATGCGTCACGAATTGGCTATTGTCTCTCTAATTGGTGATGGTATGCGCACCCATAAAGGTGTTGCAGCCAAGTTCTTCCAAGCGTTGGCGCAAGCCACTGTCAATATTGTTGCTATTGCGCAGGGGTCATCTGAGCGTTCTATTTCAGCAGTGGTCGAGCAGCGAAAAACTAAACATGCGATATCTGCCTGTCATCAATCTTTCTTTGATGTGCAGCACTATTTAGATGTATTCCTTGTTGGCTGCGGTAATGTTGGTGCCGGTTTACTTGAGCAGATTAAACAACAACGTCAGATGTTAAAAGAGCAGCATATTGCCGTACGCGTATGCGGTATCGCTAACTCTAAACAGATGCTATTAGATGCTCAAGGTATCGACTTGTCTAACTGGCAGGGATTGTTAGCTGAAACAGAGCAGGATGCCAATATTGAAGAGATGCTGCTGTGGGCTAAAGAGCAACAGTTGTTAAACCCAGTGCTTGTGGATTGTACTTCTAGTGAGATTATCTCTGATCAATATCTTGCGGTAATGAATGCCGGGCTTCATGTAGTTACGCCGAATAAGAAGGCTAATACTCGTGACATGGATTATTATCGTGCGCTGCGCCAAACGGCGTTAAAGCAGCGCCGTCAGTTCCTTTATGAAACAACCGTTGGTGCGGGGTTGCCTGTTATCGACAACCTTAAAAAGTTGTTATTTGCCGGTGATAAACTGCTGCGCTTTAATGGCATATTATCGGGTAGCTTATCATATATATTTGGTATGTTAGATGAGGGGATGACGCTATCCCAGGCCACAAGCATTGCCAGAGATAAGTGCTTTACAGAGCCTGATCCGCGCGATGATTTAAGTGGTATGGATGTTGCGCGAAAAGTACTGATTTTGGCTCGCGAAGTAGGCATGGAGCTTGAGTTGTCAGACATACATGTGGAATCCGTTTTACCTGAGTCATTTGATGCAGCGGGCGATGTTGACACCTTTATGGCGAATTTACCTGCTGTTGATGCTGCTATCGCACAACGTATCGAGGCCGCAAAAGCCGAAGGGAAGGTTTTGCGTTATGTCGGACAGATTGATGATGACGGCTGCAAAGTCAAAATAGCTGAAGTGGACGCGAGTGACCCACTATATAGCGTCAAAGGCGGCGAGAATGCTTTGGCATTTTATAGCCGTTACTATCAACCAATCCCATTTGTATTAAGAGGTTATGGCGCAGGTACTGATGTCACTGCGGCAGGTGCTTTTGCAGATATCTTAAGGACGTTGAACTGGACACGTGAGGTGGGTGTATGAGCGTAACAATCTATGCCCCTGCTTCAATGGGCAATGTTGGGGTGGGTTTTGACTTACTTGGCGGCGCGTTAGCACCTGTTGATGGTAGCTTACTCGGTGATAAGGTCACTGTTGAGCGCGCTGAGCAAGGGCTTGAGCTAGTGGTTGTTGGCCATTGGGCTAACAAGCTTCCGGCCAATCAAAATGACAATATAGTGTATCAATGTGCTGTTTTTTTCCTTGAGCATTTAGGACAAAATGTAGGGCTTAAACTGACACTGGAGAAGAACCTACCTGTTGGTAGTGGTTTAGGCTCTAGTGCTAGCTCAGTTGTTGCTGCATTGATGGCACTCAATGAGTATTTTGTGCAACCATTTTCCGAGCAGCAAGTACTCAAACTCATGGGTGACTTTGAAGGTAAGATTAGTGGCTCTGTGCATTACGACAATGTCGCGCCTTGTTTTCTAGGCGGTTTGCAGTTAATGCTAGAGACTCCGCAAGCCATTTGCGAACCTATACCGACTTTTAAACAGTGGTATTGGGTGGTTGCATATCCGGGCATTTCGCTATCAACAGCACGTATGCGTGACTTGATGCCTGAGCATTATTCAAAGCAAACAGCTATCGATTTTGGTCGTTATTTAAGTGCGTTTGTACATGCTTGTTATAAGCAAGATGACAAGCTTGCAATTGCGGTGCTAAAAGATGTGCTTGCAGAGCCATACCGCGCCGCGGAGATCCCGCAATATCAGCAAGCTAAATTGGCGCTTAATGAGTTAGGCATGTTAACGACGGGGATCTCCGGCAGCGGCCCGACTCTGTTTACCATTACTGATGATGTGGAAACTGCGCAAGCTGCCAAGCAGTGGTTAGATGAAAACTACATCGATCCACAGTTGGGTTTTTCTCATATTTGTAAAATTGATGATTTAGGGGCGCGTCGCGTCTAAATAGATTTTTACGCTTTTGCCTAGTGAAGCGCAATTAGCTAATAGATATAAAGAATTAAAGGAAATAGTCATGGAATTGTACAACCTAAAGCATCCCTCACAAGTCGTGAGCTTTACAGAAGCGGTCAAACTTGGGCTTGGAAAAGATCGTGGGCTTTTCTTTCCAAAAAGCATCCCTAGCATAGAAGATATTGATAGCATACTTGCCTTGCCGTTCGTTGAGCGTAGTAAAAAAGTCATTGGAGCTTGGCTTGCGTCAGAATTGGGACAAGAGACGGTTGATCGACTGGTTGAGAGGGCATTTAATTTTGAGCTGCCATTGGTGCAAGCAGACAAAAATCTTTACAGCTTGGAGCTTTTCCATGGCCCTACGTTAGCCTTTAAAGATTTTGGTGCCCGTTTTATGGCGCAATGTCTAAATGAATTAGCGAAAGATGAAAAGATAAACATTCTAACCGCGACTTCAGGGGATACTGGCGCAGCGGTTGCTGATGCATTTTACGGACTTGATAATATCAATGTTGTCGTTCTGTACCCCAAAGGCAAGATCAGCCTGTTGCAGGAGAAGATGTTTACTACATTAGGTGGCAATATCCATACTGTCGCGGTAAGCGCTGATTTTGATGCATGCCAGACCTTAGTGAAGCAATCTTTTGAAGACAGCGATATCCGCGATGGCTTGCACCTTAACTCTGCCAACTCAATCAACATTAGTCGTTTACTGGCACAGATTTGTTATTATTTTGAGGCTGTTGCACAGTACAAGCAAAGTAACAGTGACGATCCAGTTATTGCAGTGCCGAGTGGTAACTTTGGTAATTTAACTGCTGGTTTGTTTGCTAAAGCGATGGGACTGCCCGTTAAGCGCTTTGTTGCTGCGACGAATAGTAATGATACCGTGCCACGTTATCTTGATAATGGTGAGTGGTCGCCGCAGCTAACGGTTGCAACCATGTCTAATGCAATGGATGTGGCAGAGCCAAGTAACTGGCCTAGAGTCGAAGCGATTGTTAAGTCGATGAACTGGTCTTTGGCTGATATCAAAGGCGTTGGAGTCTCTGAAGCAGATACCAGTGATTCAGTTAAAGCGCTACATCATGCGGGATACCTATCTGAACCCCACGCAGCAATTGCAGCTTTTGCATTGAATCAAACAATGTCTGCAGATGAAAAAGGTATCTTCCTTGGCACTGCGCACCCTGCTAAGTTTAACGAAGTGGTTGAACAAGTGTTAGAGATTGAACTCCCTCTTCCTACAGCACTTGAAAATGTAGTGCCTAAGACTATTTTGTCGGCAGAACTTACGGCTGATTTTGAAGTTTTGAAGGCTCATTTGTTTAGTGTATTAGGTTAATAAATTTCTAGTACGCTCCAATTAACACAAAAGAGAAGCTGTTATAGCTTCTTTTTTTTTGTGGTTTAGATGTGCGTTAGCTGTGTTGTAACGCGGCTTTGTGTGGGGAGGTTGTTATGAAAGCGGTAGAGTGGTTTTTGCGTTTTCACAAGTGATTCTAAATGTATCATCTCAAACCACCTTAGTGTTATTTGTACCATTCTTTTTACTCAACATTTTCTATATTATGCGCGCAGTTTTCCTTGTGGGTGCATATCGGTGTTACGTTTCTTTGTCAGTATATTATTAGTTACTCTATTAAGTGGTTGTGCGAGCGAAGAGTTTGAGCTTTACCATAGAATAAACGAAGCATACGACTTTGAAGTGACTCACTGTGATAGCTTTGCCATGGTTACAGGTCTTGGGCGAGGTGAAAATGCGCTGGCCGATGCAAAGCTCAGCGCCATCAAGCAGGGTGAAGAGATCCAAGGCACGCATATAGTATGGTTGCAAATAGACCAAGGTGAACCCACTAGGGTGGTTGCGGTGATCTATAAGTGTTTACTTTAGTTTCGCTCCTTTCTGCTTATCTATTGTGGCACTAAACTCCGTAGCCAGTTAATTTCAGCTGGCCAAAGATCGGCGTCTATTGTTTCTAAAATCAGTGGGATCCCTCTTACAGCTTCAAGCGTCATTAACGTTGAAAAAGCCTCAGCACCTATTTCACCTTTGCCTAGTGATTGATGGCGATCCACTCGGCTATTAAGCTTGGTCTTGCTGTCGTTTAGGTGCATTGCCTTCAAATAATGGTTACCGACAACTTCATCAAACAGGTTAAAGGCTGACAAACAGCTCTCTTGGCTGCGAATGTCATAGCCCGCGGCAAACATATGACACGTATCAATACAGATACCAACACGTGATTTGTCTTCAACGCCATCAATTATCTGCGCCAGCTGCTCGAAGCTATGGCCAAGGTTAGAGCCTTGACCTGCGGTATTTTCGATGACAGCAGTGACTTTGGTTGACTGCGACAGTGCAAAGTTTATCGACTCACTAATGCGCGATAAGCACTTGTCTGTATCTATCTGCCTTAGATGACTGCCAGGGTGAAAGTTAAGCAGTGTTAAGCCTATTTGTTCGCACCTTGCTATCTCGTCATAGAAGGCCTCTCTCGACTTGGTAAGTAGCTCATCATCGGGATGGCCTAGATTAATGAGATAGCTGTCATGGGGGAGAATGGCATCCATTGAGATATTAGCTTCTGCACAGTTTTGTTGAAACAATGCTATTTGTGCTTCATCTAGAGGTTTACTTACCCATCTACGCTGGTTCTTGGTAAACAGTGCGAAAGCATTCGCTCCTATCGCTACGGCATTTTTGGGGGCGTTGGCAATGCCACCTGCAGCACTGACATGTGCGCCGATGAGATGACTTGTTAACATTGTCATGATTCCTGTTATTTTCCATTCCTAACAAATTTTGAGTTGGAATAATTCTGTAACGGCTCGATATTTACAGATACTTATAAGTAAGTAAGTGATTGTATCACCATCTTATTTTGTTGATCTCTATCACGAACAGGCTATTTATCATTTTGTTATAGTTGGGTGTTATTCGTACGGTTTACTAATATTGTATCTAGTGGGGCTTAATTCGGGTGGAGAAAACTATGCTAGCCAGACTCATGCACGATCACAAGCATATTGGTATTTTGCTTAAGATTTTAAAGGCCAAACACATTAAGCTAGCGGCCGGTGAAGGGATTAATTACAACTTAGTTCGAGATATTGTTGAATATATGCAGAGCTACGCTGAACACAGCCACCATCCACTGGAGGAAGTGATCTCTGAGTTCTATTGGAACAAGTTGGGTGGGGCGCATATTAACGAAACGCTCACCTCGGAACATAAGAAACTTGTCGATGCATCAGCCTCATTAATGGCCACTTTGAACCTTATATTAAGCGATGTGGTGGTGTCTAAAGAGCAACTCGTCGGTGACTTAGCAAGCTATGTCGCGTTGCAACAGTCGCACATGGACTTTGAGGAGTCGACAGTCTTCCCCAAATGGGCGAACGTGATAACGGAATCTGATTGGCAAACGGTTGTGCAGATGTGCGATGCAAGGCTTATAGATGATCCGTTATTCAGTGAATGCGATAACGTGCTATTTGAAGAGTTGAAAGAGTATATAGAGGCTGATGAGTAGCAGCGTTATTTGTGGAGTTGGTATTAAAAACAAAAAAGAGCGAATCAACGCTCTTTTTTTGGTTTTGTTACATCAGGAGGGTGTCCAATTCACCTTCAAAGCTGGTGTCAATGTCTTGAAGTTCTTTAAGTAAACGGTGCTTTTCCTTTAGAGCTTCAATTTCACGCCATTTCCGCTTTTTGTTGGAGCTTCTCGAGCGGCTTGGCTTCTCAACTATACTATCTAGCGCACTACCATAATCAAGTCGATTCATGGCAACCTCCTGTTGTTTATTTTGTCATCAAATAAATAGCATGTTTTTCAAGTATGGTGCAACATAAATGTTTCATTTGTGTTAATCGAGTATGAAATTTCAGTGTCTAGAGAAAGGTGTTAATTTTGATAAACTTGAATTTTATTCATGTTTGTTTGGGAGTGTTGGCGATGAAAATCAAAAAAGCCAGTCGAAACTGGCTTTTTTAGTGTTATTAACTATTAGACCGAATGGTTAAATTTTATTCTGCTTGAATAGGTTAATTAACGCATTACTTGAGGAATCTAAATCTGTAGCATCAGATTGGGCTGTTAATCTGTCCAGCACATCATTACCCAACTGTTTACCTAGTTCTACACCCCATTGATCAAAAGAGTTGATCTGCCATATCGCACCTTGAACAAAAGTTCTGTGCTCATACAGTGCAATCAGCGCGCCCAATGTTGTAGGCGTAAGCTTGTCCATTAGCAGTGTGTTGCTCGGTTTATTACCTGGCATCACTTTGTGTTGCGCAATAAGCTGCTTTTCACTATCTGACAATGAGCTACCGCTTAATTCAGCTAATGCTTCGTCGAAAGTCCTTCCCTGCATTAATGCTTGGGTTTGGCCAAAACAGTTTGAGGCTAGCTGAACATGGTGCTCACCAATTGGATTATGGCTATTTAACGGCATAATAAAATCGGCTGGGATAAGTGCAGTACCTTGATGAAGTAGCTGGTGGTAGGCATGCTGTCCATTCGTGCCTTCACCGCCCCAGATCACAGGTCCAGTACTGTAGTCCACATCAGTGCCATTAAGCGTGACAGATTTACCATTACTTTCCATATCAAGCTGTTGGAAGTATGCAGGCAGGCCACGTAAGTAATGATCGTATGTCAGTACTACGTGAGATTGTGCATTAAAGAAATTACCGTACCACAGAGAAAACATTCCCATGATCACCGGCATATTGCTTTCGATCGGGGTCTCTAGGAAGTGATTATCCATTTCGTGGGCACCAGCAAGCAGCTCACGAAAGTTGTCCATACCAACAAGCAGTGCGATAGGTAAACCAATTGCTGACCATAGTGAGTAACGTCCGCCAACCCAGTCCCACATTGGGAAGATGTTATTAGCGTCAATACCAAATTCAGTGGCTTTAGCAACATTAGAACTAACGGCAACAAAGTGCTTAGCAACATCTGATTGGGTAGCACCCTGTGCTAAAAACCAATCTTTAGCACTTAATGTATTGGTCAATGTTTCTTGGGTGCCGAAAGATTTAGAGGACATGACAAACAATGTTGTTTCTGCATTGAGCCCTTTAAGCTTTTCAGTAATTGATGTGCCATCAACGTTGGCAACAAAATGACAATTTAGCTGGCCAGTCCAATATGGACGCAGCGCTTGGGAGACTATTTTAGGACCTAAAAATGACCCACCAATGCCAATGCTCACAACATCAGTAATGGTCTTGCCTGTATAGCCTTTCCACTCACCTGTTGTTACCGAGCCAACAAAGCTTTCCATTTTGTCTAAGGTTTGCTGAACTTCAGCAACAATGTTGACACCGTCAACGTTTATGACCTTATCTTTTGGCGCTCGAAGTGCTGTATGTAGTACTGCTCGCTGCTCAGTATTATTAATAGTGTCACCGGCAAACATGGCTTTGATTTTTTCTTCAAGTTTAGATTCTTTTGCCAATGCAAAAAGCAGTGACAAAGTTTCTGTTGAAGCTCTATTTTTAGAGTAATCTAAAAGCAGTCCGCATGCCTTGGTAGACATATCATCGAATCGCTGTGGCTGTTGTTTAAACAGCTCGCGCATGTGCGGCACGGTTTTACAGTGTTGCTGAAGTGCTTGCCAACTGGCAAGCTGAGTCAGTTCGGTCATTTTAGTAGTCCTATTCCTTTAAGACGATAGCTCTGCTTTAAGCATGACTTCAAGTTTACCTTGGTCTACTGCAAAGTTACGGATCCCTTCAGCTAGTTTCTCTACAGCCATTGGGTCTTCATTAAATTCCCAGCGGAACTGTGCTTCAGACATAGCAGGCTCGGCCGCAACCGTTTCTGTTGCAGGTAGCAATTTTTGTACGATAGGTGTATTGCTGTTTGATAACTCTTCTAACAGCGCTGGACCAATAGTGAGTCGGTCACAACCAGCAAGTTCGATGATTTCACCTGTGTTACGGAAACTTGCTCCCATAACGACAGTGTTAAAGCCATGACGCTTATAGTAGTTGTAGATACTTGTTACCGACACAACACCTGGATCTTCTGCTGCTGAATACTCAAGTCCTGTATCTTTCTTATACCAATCAAGAATACGGCCGACAAATGGAGAGATCAGGTAAACCCCAGCTTCTGCACAAGCTCGAGCTTGAGCAAAACTAAATAGTAGCGTTAGGTTACAGTTGATCCCTTCTTGTTCAAGCTCTTTAGCTGCGCAGATCCCTTCCCACGTAGAGGCAAGTTTTATCAAAATACGTGATTTGTCGATACCCGCTTCTTTGTACAACTTGATAAGCTTGTGTGCTTTTGCGATAGAGGCTGTTTTATCAAAAGATAAACGCGCATCGACTTCAGTAGAGATGCGACCAGGAACAATTTTAAGGATCTCTAAACCAATATTTACCGCAAGTTTGTCACCTGCATCTTCAATCTGCTGTTCAAGATTGTCACTTTGGCTTTTTGCCCAAGTAATAGCATTGTCAATTAGGCCACTGTATTCCGGGATTTGTGATGCTTTTAGGATGAGCGATGGGTTCGTTGTAGCATCTTCTGGCTGGTAACGTTTTATGGCTTCAATATCACCAGTATCCGCCACGATAGTCGTGATGGGTTTAAGTTGTTCTAATGTGTTCGCCATGTGAATTACATCCTTCTCAATGAGCAGCATAAGTTTGATGGTTAATTAGCAGGTATTAAAAGCCATTTTAATGATCATTCCAACTAAAATATGAAAAAAAATTACAGAAAAGTTGCAAAAAATCAGTAAAACAGCTTTCTTTGGTAATATAGCTACCAATATTAACGTTTGATTCTTGCAGTCTGATGAAATTTCTGTCCTATAGGCTGCTAAAACAAAAATATTGAGTAATGCGCTAAACCTCAGTTGTTGAGTATAGTAGCTGCAGCAATTAAACAAAAAGCCCACAGCTATAAAACTGTGAGCTTGTCAAAATCACCTAACAAATACGATATCAAATATTATCGAAATAATAAGATCGTGTTTACTTCAGTACTGGTACTATTTCCGTTCCACTCACATGCGCGTCGATACGGCGGTTAGCTTGGTTAGCCTCTTTAGAGCTTCCCTCAATTAACGGTTGGGTAATGCCGTAACCCTTAGATGATACTCTTCCAGGTGCTATGCCATACTCATTGATAAGTAGATCTGCAACGGCTATCGCACGACGTTCAGACAGCGCCATATTGTAATCCGCAGCACCAGTATTTGAGGCATGGCCAGCAATGGTGACCTCTGAATTTGGGTGCTTATTCATGTATTCGGCTAGCTTCTTAATGTCGCTGTAAGATGCTTCTTTTACAGTGGCGGAGTTACTGGCGAATTTAGCTTCAACCTCGAATTTATCTTCAACATCTCGATAGATAGTACAACCATCACTATCAACTTTATGAGTTGCTGGAGTATCTGAACATTGATCGATATCGTCATTGACGCCATCGTTATCAGCATCACCAACCACAACCGCTACAGGTACTATTGGCTTAGATTTGCTGCCGAAACGGTAGCTTAACTCAAGTCCCCAATAGTTGCTCTCCATCTCTAATGTTTTCCACTTATCTTCGTCTAGATTTTCGTATCGACGATACTTAGCTTGCAGTTTTAGGTTATCGGTAATGTTGTAGCCAATACCTGCGCCAATATAGGGGGCTACGCCGCTATCACTGTAGTATTCGCTGCCATAATTTTTTTTGTTGGAGATAAGGTAGTTTAGTGCGCCAGCTTCTGCTGATAAGCTCCAGCGGTTGGCAAATGGCCAAAAGGCAACTAAACCTAGGTTCATACCTCGAGCGCCGACGTCATTGAGCTTGTCTGAGTAATCTACCCATTCAACGCGACCTAAATCGCGATAACCTAATTCAACACCAAAGTAGTCGCTAAATAGGTAACCACCAAACACATCCCATGCATATCGCTCATCATCGCCACAGGCTTTCATGGTTTTTTGATCGCAATTGGGCTCGTAGTTGTTAATACCGACACCGCCACCAACATACCAAGGGCTCATGCCGTCTGCTGCGCTAGCAGCGAAAGGTAGCATTGAAGTCAGTAATACTGCTTGTAGAGTTTTGTTCATCATTGGTAATCCTTATGTTTTATTTATAAAACTCCCCCGTCTACTTAAGTCTTAGGTAGTGCCAGCACTTGTCACGGAGATCCTTTGGTTTTATAGCTGGCTGACAATATTATCCGTCGTAAATGTAACATTTTCCACTTTATTGTTAATATAAATGCTTAAGTGGATAACAAAAAAGGTGCCTTCTTGAGAAGGCACCTTTTGATTTGGGATAATTTAAGGAGGGGTTATCGCGTCCACACCCAGTTTTCAATGCTTATCGGATCAACACCGTTGGCTTTGATGTAGTTTCTGTGGTCAACCAAACGTTGCAGCATATCTGTCGTTAATGCGACGTGTTGAGTCTCATCAATAACGCCTTGCTGGAATAGTTTGTAGGCCATATCAATAACAAGGTGGTAACGTGAAGTACCGTTACGCACACCCATATCAAACGGTGTTGTTGTCGAACCTTCTTCTTCATAGCCTTTGATTCTGAAACGGTCGCTGCCTTTGTAGTCAAACACGAGTTTCTTAATCGTATTCGGGTAGCCGTGGTAGTTGAATACCACACCTTTATCTGCTGTGAATACTTCATCCATCAACCATGGCTTGCTTTGGAAGTCTAAGCTACCTAAGCCGCTACTAGTAAGCTCTGTGACACTCACAAAACGAATGCGTACGCGTGGTAATATCTCTCTGATAAGTACCAGTGCCGCCATCGCTTCTTGAGTCACGTAGTCACCACAACCCACTAGGACCACGTCTGGATTTTCATCAGAAGCAAAATCCCAAACCATGACACCGTCTTTAGCTTGTTGACGTGCTTCATCAAGTGTTAGCCACTGTGGAAGATCTTTCTTACCAGCAACTAAGATGTTTAACTTGTCGCGGTCAGCGTATGCACGCTCAGTATAAACAAGAGTACTGTTACCATCAGCAGGAAGGTAAGCAGAGATAATCTTTGGATGTTTTTCTAACATCGCACCTAGGAAAGATGGGTTCTGATGAGAGTAACCATTGTGGTCTTGGCGCTCAAGCAGTGATGAAAGTACTACGTTACATGCAGGCACTGGTTTACGGAAATGTACACCTTGGCTAGCGTAAACGTATTTACAGTATTGGTCAGCCATAGACGAAACAACTTGTGAGAAAGCTTCATAAGTTGGGAACATCGCGTGACGGCCAGTTACTGTGTAACCGTGTAGCATACCGAAAAGTAGGTTTTCAGATAGCAACTCAATCACGCGTCCATCACGAGACATGTCTTCGTCCCAGCTTTCGATAGGCCACTGCCATGCACGGTCAGTTTCTTCGAACACAGCTTGTAGCTGGTTAGAGTAGGTTTCATCTGGACAGAAGATACGCAGGTTACGCTGGTCACGGTTAAGTTTAAATGCATCACGCATCCACTCGCCCATCTTGAACATTGATAGACCACGTTGACCACGAGGTGTTTCAGGACCGTAGGCTAATTTTTCAAGATCTGGGTTGGTTAAAGCGCGAACCACTTCACCACCATAACTTAGATGCTGACGACCACAAGAGAGTTCTTTAGGTGGAATAAGAGACTGAATGTCTTTGTCAAAGATCAGCTCACCTTGCTCGTTAATACTGTAAAGCTCATTAAATTTGTAGCTGGCAAGCCAAGTGTTTAGTGCGTCAAGGTGACCTTTATCAGTCGCACACTTGTTGACAATAACTTGGTGTGACTCGCAGTTACCTTCAAGCTTCTTACCATTATACTCTGCAGTACCAGTCCAACCTTTAGCGGTACGCATAAGGATGACAGGCCAGCGCGGCTTAACAACATCTTCGCCAGCTCTAGCACGTGTCTGAATGTCGCTGATCATCTCATAAGATAAGTCCATTGCTGCAGTCATCTGCTCATAGACATCTTGTTCTAGTTCATCATCAACGATGATTGGGTGGTAGCCAAGACCACGGAATTCTAGATCAAGTTCTTCATGGCTCATTCTTCCCATACGAGTAGGGCCAGAAATTTTGTAGCCATTGATATGTACGATAGGAAGTACAGCACCATTGTTCTTTGGTGAAACCAGACGGTTTGCATACCAAGAAGCAGCAAGTGGACCTGTTTCAGATTCGCCATCGCCAATTAGGCAAGTTGCAATTAAATCTGGGTTATCGAGTACGGCACCCCACGCAACTGAAAGTGAGTAACCAAGTTCACCACCTTCTAAAATTTGACCTGGTGCTTCAGGGTTTGCATGAGAAGGGTAGCCATATGCTGCAGAGAACTTTTGGCAAATATCAGTGATACCATCTTCGTTGTATGGAATAGTGTCAGGATAAAAATGACTAAGAGATCCTTCCATGAAGAGGTTAGCTTGTACTGCTGGGAAACCGTGACCCGGGCCAACAAGGTATACAAATGGACGGTTGTGCTTAGTAATCAGTCTATTAACGTTTGCGTATACAAAGTTAATACCTGGACATGTTCCCCAGTGACCAAGTAGTCTTGGCTTAATATCAGTGTGAGCTAAAGCACGTTTGTGTAGCACGTTTTGCTTTAGGTAAATTTGTGATGTCGCCAAAAAGTTAGTTGCTCTAACGAATTTCTTTAAGGAAACGATCTCTTGTTGATGTGACATAAATAACCCCATTTACGTAATCAGAAAGTTAAACAAATTTGATGGGAACTACTATATTTGTAATTTTATTACAAAAACGTGTCCTACATCTTATTTATAGAAAGTAATTTGTACTGATAAATGTAGTAAAGCTAGATGTAAATGATGTGTTATTTTGGTTAATTTAGTTAGATATGTTTAAAAGTTCCTGTGATTCGGATGTCAGCTAAATGATGATGTGTGATCTGTATCACTCAGGGTTAAAGCAATGCTATGCTATTTTGCAGCGCGGAATGCAGCAGACGTGACGGTAATTTAATCACGTATGGATAATTCAAAAAGAAAATCTGCTGGCATTTAAATACATTAGGAAGGATAAACACAAGCCAAACCTAATCCAGTGTCACAACGCTCGATTATGTTTGTCGTGGGGATAAATAATAATTATGTTCGAACCGTTAATTAATGCAGTTGAATCTACAATCAACGCCGTCAACGGCGTATTGTGGGGTAGCTTACTTATTTATGTATTAGTCGCTGCTGGCGTACTTTTTACACTTCGCTTGGGCTTTATACAGTTTAGATTGTTTGGCCATGGGGTTAAGTTAGTGCTCCAAGGACGCGAAAAAGTCAATGGCATCTCCTCTTTTCAAGTTTTTTGTACTTCAATGGCTGCACGTGTAGGTACCGGTAATATGGCTGGTGTTGCAGTTGCGATAACTGTAGGTGGCGCTGGTGCTATTTTCTGGATGTGGCTAATTGCACTTCTTGGTATGGCAACCGCATTTATTGAGTCAACACTTGCTCAAGTCTACAAAGTTAAAGACAGTGACGGGCAATATCGCGGCGGTCCTGCTTATTACATGGAAAAAGGCCTAGGTAAGAAGTGGATGGGAATACTTTTCTCCATTCTACTGATTATTGCTTTTGGTTTTGCTTTCAATGCTGCACAAGCGAACACCATGACTGATGCATTGAATAACGCATTCGGTTTGGATAAGACACTTGTTGGCTTAGTCATTGTAATGGCATCTGCCTACATCATTTGTGGTGGTTTGAAAAAGGTTGCACGTGCGTCAGAGCTTATCGTGCCAGTGATGGCCGTTGCGTACTTAGCAATCGCAATGGTTGTTTTGGTCATTAATATTGATCAAGTACCTGCTGCACTAACGTTAATTGTTAAGAGTGCATTTGGTTGGGAAGAAGCCGCTGGTGGCGCGATGGGCGCAATGATGGCGGGTATTGCCCGTGGTCTATTCTCAAACGAAGCGGGTATGGGGAGTGCGGCTAACATTGCTGCATCTGCAACGCCAAACCCGAACCACCCTGCGTCACAAGGCTTTGTACAGATGATTGGCGTATTTGTTGATACAATCGTTATCTGTAGTGCATCGGCGGCAATTATCTTATTGTCTGGTGTGTTAGATAACCCTGGTGAGCAGAAAGGTATTGGTCTATTGCAGTTAGCGCTTAGCAATGAGCTAGGTGGTTGGTCAGCATACTTCATCGCATTCGCGATAATACTATTTTGTTTCTCATCAATTATTGCTAACTACAGTTATGCAGAAAACAACATCATGTTCCTGACCAAGAGCAAGAAAATTCTTTATGTTTTCCGCGGTCTAGTATTGGCGATGGTGATGACTGGTTCTGTAGCTTCGCTGCAGTTGGTTTGGAACTTTGCAGATGTTTCTATGGGACTTATGGCTCTAGTCAATATTGCTGCAATTGTGATGCTGTCTAAAGTCGCAATTGCTGTCGTTAAAGATTACGAGCGTCAAATCAAGCAAGGTTTGCTTCCTACATTTGATGCCACTCAATTCCCAGAAATAAAGGGTGTTGAGACTGGTGAATGGTCTGATGAACAGGGCGCTACAACCAAGTCTTAAATGAGAGTTTAAGTATGATGCGGTAAGTTGAATTAACGCAATCTAAAAAACCACGCTTTATAAGCGTGGTTTTTTTGTTTTTGATCAGTATGATTGTCACAGTTTAACAATATCTATGTATAGGGCCTCACATGCTAATTTTGGTTTCACCTGCAAAAACATTAGACTTTGAAAATCCAGCTGCGACTCAAAGTTATTCAATTCCTACGCTGTTGGGGCAAAGTGAGCAACTGATTGATGTCTGCCGTAAGTTAACGCCAAGCGATATCGCCTCTTTAATGAAGGTCAGTGATAAAATTGCTGGTCTCAACGTCGCAAGGTTTAGCAGTTGGGATCCTAATTTTACCACCGATAATGCTAAGCAGGCTGTGTTTGCCTTTAGAGGTGATGTATATACAGGGCTTGATGCTGATACACTATCAGAAGCTAGCTTACAGAAAGCGCAGCAGCAGCTACGGATCTTATCTGGTTTATATGGATTATTGAAACCTTTAGATTTAATGCAAGCTTATCGATTGGAGATGGGAACACGCTTAAGTAATGCTAGAGGGACAAACCTTTATCAGTTCTGGGGCGATATTATTACTGATGAAATAAATCGGACAACTGCCGCTCAAGGTGACGAGTCCATTATCAACCTTGCTTCTAACGAGTACTTTAAAGCGGTTAAGCATAAACAGCTGACTGCAAACTTAGTGACGCCAGTCTTTAAGGATAAAAAGAACGGTCAATATAAGGTGATCAGCTTTTTTGCCAAAAAGGCACGCGGCATGATGGTGCGTTATATTCTGGACAACAATGTTGAATCATTGGATGCACTGATCAAATTTGATAGTGCAGGTTATTATTATAGTGAAGCGGAATCTACGGTTACAGCGCCTGTGTTCTTGCGCGAAGAGCAATAAGCTGTCGGGCATTATATTCACTGGGGACTGTAAAGTGTTGTCATGGTGCGATGGTGTCTAAATGCGCTGTAAGGATGAAAGGCTAGTGTTTGAGGTTGATAAACTACCGTTTAGTGGGCAGAGCACTAAACGGTAGTGATCCTAGCTGTTAAATTTACTTGTTAAGCTTGAGAAAGTAATCAAAGATTTCCGGTACATTGCCGTTACCCATACCCGCATCAAAAGCCGCGTTAAGATTGGCAGATGAGCCTTCTGCTATCTTAGACTGTGTGCCCAAATCCTCGAGCATTTTCAAGAAGTAGCCTAAATCTTTATTGGCATTGGCGATAGAAAATCCAAGATCGCTGACACCGTCGACTGCATAGTTTTTACAAAACTGCATAAAGGGTGAGTTAGAGGGGCCTGTCGACATAATGTCAAACAGCTGCTGGCGGTCAACACCGGCAAGATCAGCAACGGCAAATGCTTGAGACATAGCGCAAACGGTGGTCATACCCATAAAATTGTTGATCAACTTAGTGGTATGACCGGCACCTAACTGACCTAAGTGGAACACGTTCTCGCCTTGTTGTTCAAGCACAGGCTTTACCTTGTTAAAGGTGTCTAAGTCACCCGCAGCCATGATGTTTAACAAACCGTCTTTGGCGTGAGCTGGGGTGCGACCGAGTGGTGCATCAATCATACCGGCACCTTTGGCGGCTAAGTCCTGACCAATTTTGCGGGTAGAAGCTGGAATTGAGGTACCAAAATCAATCAATACCGCACCCGGTTTGATGCCTGCAAGAATACCATCATCACCATACACTAGCTTTTCTACCACCGCTGAAGTTGTAAGACAAAGCATGACGATATCACTGGAAGCCGCTAATGCTTTTGCTGAACTTGCGGCGGTGGCTCCTCTGTCGATGCAGGCATCAACCGCGTCCTGATTGAGGTCCATTACCTGCAGTTCAAAGCCACGCTTTTGCAAGTTCTCTACCATGTTGCCGCCCATGAGACCAAGTCCGATAAAACCGATGACAGGCTTTGTCATATCTAACTCCTAATATTATGTGAAAACCAAATTTTTTAAGTTGAAGGTTGGTGTAACTGGCAATCATTTTTCCTTGCAGACCAACTTACTCATTTACTGGTAATCATGTTATTACAGGTTTTTTGTTGTTGTCAACCAATCATTGTTACCAATGTTTGTTTTTTGGTAATAGTGTGCGCGTTGAGTTTTGTCTACCAGCAGTGTTAAGGACAGTAAGCTAACAGTAGGGGATTAAGTTTTATGTTAAGGAAAAGCTCAGAGCCTATCTGTGGGGTAGGCTCTGTAAGCGGAGTCGTTAGAACTTAGCTCGAACGCCGAATGTGTAGCGACGGTCTGATTCACTGTACTTCCAGACTGAACCGAGCTCGGTGGTATATTCAATGGGCTCACCAGTGAGGTTAACCACGTTGCCGACTAGGGTGAAGTGCTCATTAATATCCCAGCTTGCAGAGAAATCAAACTGACCTCTGGCTTCGCGGTAGTTATTACCTACTGTGGCATCAAAGTTATCTGCTGTTGGATCATTTTGGTTAAATACGTTGTAACCTAATGTGCCCACCGTTTGAACTCGTTTCTCTGCTTGCGAGTATAAGTAACGGTCACGCCAGTTATAAGCTAAGCGGAATTGCAATTGTTCGTTTTCCCAGTAAAGCTGACCATTGGCTGTGTTCTTAGAAATATTGAGTAGCGGATTACCATCTGGCTGCTCGCTGTCGGCGTAGGTATAGTTAGCGTTCACACCAAAGCCTGCCCAGAAGCCGGGTAAAAAGGTCAGTTGCTGTTGGTAAGCAAGTTCTAAGCCTCTCACCTCACCACTGCCACCGTTCACGTCGGTGTCTACCACAATACCAGTGCGGCCTGCTGATTTTTCAGCGTTAACATAGCCTAAGCCTTGCGCCTCAGTTGCAAAATTGACATTACCTTGGCTTTGACCTGCCGTATCGAGCAAGCACACATTGCTCCACTCGGTAGTATTTTGCCCTTCAATGGTACTTGGGTCGGCTAAACAGCTGCTGTCAGTTTGTGTAAAGGAGTTGACGTCCTTATAGAATAACGCTGCCGAAATAATACCGCCATTATCAAAGTAGTGTTCAACTGAAAGGTCATACTGGGTTACGCGATAAGGTTCTAATTGGTAAGAGCCTTGGGTACCGGTGACCAGAGAGTTATCGATAGAAAGCGCAGGGCTGAGCTCACTAAAATTAGCACGACGCATAACCTTAGCAGCTGCAAAGCGTATCAAAGTCTCGTCTGTGAGTGTGTAAGTCACATTCAAGCTAGGTAGGAAGTCAGAATAATCGTTTTTACCAGTTTCAAGCATTCTGTTACCGTTAGCATCAACTGATGCAACAACACTCGATTCCAGCTCGGTTTGAATATAACGACCACCGAATACGGCGGTTAACTCATCAAACTCTAAATGCAATTGTGCATATATCGCACCGGTTTTTTCATTAATTTCTTTATAGGCACCGTTGTCTTCAACTATGTTGTCAGCCAGTGAGCCCGTCATTGCATAAGATGTATCTTGTAATATTTGCTGCACAAGCGCATAGGTCGCTTCAGTGTTTTGCAATAGGTCACTATCATAGACATTGTATGTCAGCATGTCGTTTAGGCCAGCGATACCAGTTTGGTCAAATGAGTTGCTCATATTGACGGTTTTAAAACTGTCGGTTAGCAGTGGGTTATCGGTCCATATTGGGCTGTATAGGCCATCAGCATTGACTGCTTTCTTATAAGAATCTTTAAGGGTGGTATTGCCATTAACCGGCTTTAGATCATATCGATTAGCAGTGAAATCACGTTCGGTAAAACGCACCCCAACTTTAACCGCTGAAATCCAATCGACACCCACATCGCTGATTTTAAGATCAAACCGCAACGCTTGTTCTTCGTTATCTGTTTCTAAGGTTTTGTGGAAAAACTCCCGAAAAACTAAGTTATCTGGATTGGTTAGCATTCCGGGATCAGCATACATATATGCGGGAATGCCGTTGCCCGTCGTTGAACTCCCGGTACTGGTATGGGTGACTAAATCCAATGTTGGATCGGTACGCTCAATGGGGCGTAAATTAAATTCGTTCGCGGTCTGCTTTTCTTTTGATGTTGACAGTGAATACTCAGCAGATAGCTCAATATCATCGGTGATAAACCAATCACCGCCTATGGCATTAGAGGTGGTATCTGATGTGGTGAAGTCACTCCAAGTTTTTGGAATAACGAGCACACCATCCAAGTCATAGTTATGCAATTGACCGTTACCGTCGTAGTATGAGTCACTTCTGGCGACAGAGCTACCACCCACATCAAGAATAGAGTAAGCAGATTGTCCGCCGTCAAGTTTGGTCGCATTGAGATCTAAATAGATATTAACTTCTTCACTGACGGGCGCCCACTGAAGAGATATCCCGTATGCAGTACGTTCACGCTGCTCTGTTTTTTGTTCAACCGTTGTTTGTGTTCGGCGTAGGTATTTGCCATTTGGGCCACCGGAATCATCTACTGTACCGTTACCATCAATATCGATATTATCTTGAAGGTCGACTTTGTTGAAGTATTCATCGCGGCGTAATTCGCGATCTAAGTAAGCGATGTTTGCTGATGCACCAAAAGTACCTGCGTCACCTAAATCCCAGTTATGGCCGATACCGAGAGAGAGGTTAGGTGCTGTATTTTCTGTTTTGTCAGAATATTCGCCATCAAGTGTAATCGCCACTAGCGGCTCTGTGAGTTCTAATGGACGAATGGTTTCCATGTTGATCGTGCCACCGAGCGCCCCTTCAATCATATCTGGCGTGGGCGACTTGATGACTTCTACGGTTTTTAGGAAGCTAGAGGGAAAATCATCTAATCCAATACCGCCTCGGCCTGATCCCGCGGTGGAGCGGCCATTTAATAGAATTAGGTTTTCGGAAACGCCGCGGATTGTTACAGATTCGCCCACACCAAAATCAGTGCCAATGGACACGCCGGTTACGCGCTGGAGAGCTTCGGCGATATTGTTGTCTGGTAACTTACCAATATCTTCTGCAACAATGGCGTCGACAATGCGGTCATCAGTGCGCTTGATCAAATTGGCAGCCTTTAAACTACCAAAGATACCTTTTACCGTGATAACTTCAATTTCACTGGTGTCTGATTGTTGTGCATCAGTTGCTGGCTCTGCTGCAACAACTGGCATGCTTAACAGTGCAGTTAGCGCAGCACCAAAAAGAGTTCGGTTGTTTCTTCTACTTTTGGCATGACTAAACATGGCACTTATTTGATTCAGTTTCATTGTCTTCCCCAAAAACGCAATTTCAATTATGTTGTGATGTTGTATTACCAATTACTGTGTTTTTAACTACTGGTAACATTTATATAACACCCAACCGGTTAATGCAAATTGTTATTACCAAATAAATGTATTTTGTCATACATCTGGGTAAGTTGTTTTTATGTAAACACTTTTACTCAAGAATTGGTTAAATAATTTAAATTTATCAGTATTTTGGCGTTTAAGGAGGAGGTCAGTTATTTTTTTGGTAAAAGAAAATAATTAAGAATTCATCACTTTGAAAGAAATAAACTCTGCTAGTTGGGCTTAGTGTTCATGGTTGTATTGTCGTATTTTCTGTTTAATATTAATATCTTACGTTGAGTTTCTTGGTTGTAAGTTATTTGATTTTATTCCTGTGATTTGTCTTGTGTGCAAGCTGCTATTTTTCGCGGATTCATTGTGGGCACGGGGTGAGTGATCTAACGCTTGGGAACTCGTTTAACTCAATAATGGGTAATCTTGAATTGGAAATTGGTATTACAAAAGGTTGCCTGTGCGGCTGAATGTCTTAAACCGTTACGGAGAGTCTTAGTGCTGAGTAGCTGTGGTGAAGTTAGCAGGAAAAGTGCAGCGAGGGATAGGGAGGAGTCGTTTACGAAAGAGCAGTAAGCTCACCTTAATCAGTAAAACTATAAGGTGAACCGTTTAGATAGGTGGGGCGAATGATTAAAATCGTGCTTGCCAAAACTCGTCGAAGCCGATCTTATCTACTATGGCGCCTTTATGTTGAATAACATAGGCGGCAGATTGTGCTGCCATGTTGATAGCCTCGAAGTCATTGATGTCATTGAGCTTCGCGCCTAAATATACCCCATTGAATGAATCTCCCGCCGACGTAGTATCAACCACGTGCTTAACGGGGCTGACTTGTATCTCTTGGGGGTGGCCATCGTTTAGGCTTTGGGTAACCACAATCAGTGATGCTGGTCCGTTTTTGATGATTAGTTCCGTGATAGGGTAAGGAGCCAAAGAGTCGATAACTCCTTGTGCTGTGTCGATGGCGAACAATTGCTCAAAATCGTCTACTCCTGGTAGAACTGTTGATGCTTTTGCGAAGGCTAATTGGAACTGAGCTTTGGCTTCGCCTGGGCTTGACCACATTCTAGGGCGATAATTGGGGTCAAAGACAATCTGTACGCCCGCTTGTATTAATTGGTCAACCATATGCCAAAAGCTTGCTCGGGCATTCGGTTCAATGACGGCGATAGAGATCCCCGAAAAGAAAAACATATCGCCTTGGCTAAGCTGAGCGATGGCAGCATCATTGATATGCTGCATAATCTGGCGAGCTGCTGAGTTTTCTCGCCAATAGGTAAAACTACGCTCGCCGTTGTCATCGAGATCGATAGCATAAAGCCCTGGCGCTTTGTTTTTAGATTGAAATACCAGATCCGACTGAATATTTTCATCTTTAAAACATGTCATCATGTTCTGACTAAACCTGTCTGTGCCAACGACGGTGACTAAGTGAACATTGGTTTTTGGAAACGCCCGCTTAAGATACACCGCAGTGTTATAAACATCGCCGGCGAAAGATTGCTTCATGGTATTCATCGAGGTATTCATTAACTCAATCATACATTCGCCAAGTAAATAAATGTTCTTCATTAACGGGTCCCTATCTGTTTAAAACTCTAAATTTAACTGCCAATGTTCACTCAATATCGTTGTTTAGCGCTTGCAAACTGGCGCTATTTTAGGGATCAGTATCCATACAGCAGCAATTGCAATAACGGCTAACGAAGCGCCAATAACAAACGCTGGGGTATAGTTACCATCAGCGGTTAAGTAGGGCACGAGCGCCGTTAACCCCAAGGCGCCTAGTTTGGCGGCCATGCCAGATAAGCCTGCGAGGGTACCCACCGCCTTTTTACCATATAAGTCACTGGGTAAAGTCTGCACATTACCAATAGCGGTTTGAAACCCAAATAAGATCACTGCCATAATCAGCACGGCTGTGGTGGGGGCACCAGGATCAGCCATTGCAAGCAAGGCGGGTAGCATGATCAGGCAACCTAAGGTGATTGTGAATTTTCGCGTGCGGTTTACACTCCAGCCGGCTTTGAGGCGATTTTGAGCGAGTAAACCACCACACCAAGCGCCTAACATTGCGCCGACATAGGGAACCCAGCCGTAGATACCAATCGATTTAACATCCATACCATAAACTTCATTAAGGTAGATGGGGATCCAGAAAACAAATAGCCACCAAATCGGGTCGATTGCTGCAGAGGCAATAATCACGCCCCAACTTTGTTTATGGCATAACAGCTCTTTGGTCGTTGGGTTGTATTCTTTGGCATCGGGTTGTTCCTCAGGAGTACATTTTTGTCCCGTGAGGATGTATTCGCGTTCTTCTTCAGTGATCCATGGGTGAGATTGAGGCGGTGCTTTAACTAAAATTATCCATGGGATAAGCCATAACAGACCAATTAAACCGATAAGAATAAACACCATTTGCCAGCTGAAGTACACGGTCATATAGGCGATAAGTGGGATAGACACGATGCCGCCGATGGCCGCACCAGAATTGAAAATTCCCTGTGCTAAGGCGCGTTCTTTGGTTGGAAACCAATCGGCGTTGCTTTTTGCTGCACCTGGCCAGTTTCCGGCTTCAGCCACACCTAATATGGCTCTGAAAATTGAGAAACTTAATACCCCTTGGGCAAATGAATGGGCTGCGGTTGCCAGCGACCAAACGCCAATTGATAACACAAAACCCAACCGGGTGCCGAGCCAGTCAAAGATTTTACCAAAAATGGCTTGGCCAAATGCATAGGAAAAAATGAACACAATGGAGATGTTGGCATAAATTTGCTTACGTTCCAGTGTTGTTTTATCTGGAAAAATCTCTTCGACGATATCTGGCCAAAGCACGCTTAAGGCAGAACGATCGATATAGTTGATCACGGTGGCCAGGGCGATGAGCAAAATGACCCACCATCTTAAATTAGTCATTTTCATGATGCGGCCTCAAGAAAGTCTTCGCGCGCTGGACTAAAAGTATCGATTAATATTCCACCGGTAGGACATGTTGCGCCATGGTCTGTGTGAGGCGGGATCATACAACTGTCACCGGCCCTTAAAATTTGGGTTACGCCATCAATGTTAAAGTGAAATTCACCTTCAACAACGTAAGTCACTTGAGAGTGTCTATGGGCGTGGTTGTAACCAATAGCGCCTTTTTCAAACCATATTTTTACCGCCATGAGTTCATGATTGTACCCAAGCATTTGACGCTTTAGGCCGCCACCGATATCTTCAATTTCAGTTTCATTTCCAAAGGAAAAATGTTTACTTTGCGTCATTTTGACTCCCGCTGAGTAATGTCTAATAACTGGTATCTATCCGCGAAGCGATATGGCTTGTCGTTATAGTAAAAGCTATTCAGGTTTGACGTTTTAAGGTTATTTTTAGTGTGGTTAGATTGTGCTTTATCTGAGATTGCCAAGACGTACTGCTTGATTTCACCGCTGTGAGTGGCCAAAGAGAAGCCGATGACATTGACATCGTCTTGCTTTTGAAATGACAGTGAACGTACATTGCTGGTGGCGTTTAAAGTGTATTCGGCCGACGGGTTATATTCACCGTGGGGCTCAATTACACTGACAAAACGCTGATTTTTGGCTTGAGCCACCCGTTGGATAAAGCTATTTTCTGTGCGTAAATTAAAGTTTGGATCATTGGCTCCTAGCTGAGTAAACAGCATTTCTACGTTACCGTCAGTAATACTGCTGTGAGTGTAGAAGCGACCATTGTCGTTGAGCCAAGTGACTTGATTGATAGGTGGTTGAGCGGTGTTTGCATTTGTCGCTGATTTCGCTCGCAACCACAAGTGTTGATATCCCGCTTGAGTGCCAAGCGGCTTGAGCTCAGTTGTTGCTGCAATACGCTTAAAATTGGTGTCAATTAGCTGCCCTTGGTAGTGCACGGGCAGATCATATTGGTGTTCATCATTGCTTTTAACATCAACAATATCAAACACCAAAGGAACAGGGCCTTGTGGTAAATCGATAGTCGCTAATGCCATGGTTCGGGTGATCTCTATGCCCTCATATGCAGTGGCAATATTGGCCGAGGCGAGTGTCACTTTTGTGTCACTAAAATAGTAATTAATGCTTGGGTGGTTGCTGTTGCCAACCTTGACATCGGCGTCAAAGTGACTGGTTTCATCTGCAACTAGGGTGTTGTGGGCAATAGTTTGCTTTGCCCAAGTTTTGTTTTCTGGTAAGTAGCGGCCACCAGCTTTGGCTTCAATGTTTAAAAATCGCGCCGCGCCGTAGTCGGAGATAATTTCATTGCCGCCATCATAAAACTGCCAAGTGAGCTTATCAAAATGGCCATGGCCTAATCCTTGTGCGGTGGCTTTAAATACCACGCTCGGTTGGCTAGGCGTTGAGTGGCGCATTACCACAAGTGCCCCCTCATCGGCGTGCTTACCATCGGTAAATAATCGTGAGCTAAACGGGTAGTGTGTGGCGGTATTTGTTGCTATCGCCTGTGCGAGCTTTAATCCATCCCCGGTTAATAGAATGGTATCTTGTTGCTTGGCGATATCGACCAAATTGCTGTCGGCGGTTAATCCATATGCCATGCTAACGGCAATAACCAACTCCATCGTATCGATGCCTTTACTTTTAATGGCGTCGTTCAGTGGGAAGAAGAGACCGTTGTAGCTTAACTCTATGGTGCTATAGATGGCTTTCAACAGGATGCCATCTCGGTATTCAAAGATCTTTCGTTCAGGCTGGTTTTGCTGTAACGCTTTAGCAAAAGTCACGAATGGCAATAATGCATAGCGTTGATAATAAGGGCCTTCGTTATAATAGCCATCAGGGGAGAACAGCTCATCTAGCTGGCGTAGAAATCCGCCTTTACCCGACTTTTCTAAATCATAAAGGGCGATATCCACTAAGTGAGGTCGATTAAGGACAAAACCTGTCATGCCGACGGCTGCGGTGGCCCAAGTGCCGTGGTTGTGTACCTTATTAAAGGTGTGTGGAGATTCAACCGACAAAAAGTGAGCGACTGGCAACAATAGATTTGACTCAATACTATCTATTTGTGCGGGAGACAGTGTCTCTACAATAAAGTCATAGGCTTGTATTGTGTACACTAGCCAAACCGCCTCATTTAACCCTTGCCAAAACAGTTTGCCCTCATTACTGCTTTTGCGTTTGGGGTGGCGAGGTAGTGTTGGATAGAGCGTTGCATACTGCAACAGCATGTCACGAACAAAGTCAGCGTATTTAGGATCTTGAGTGAGTTGATACATCATTCCTGCATCATACATATGCTGATAGTTTTTCTTGTGTCTTTCGTGGGTGTAACCGCCTCCGGCATCTGTCGGGGTGGGTACATCAGTAGCTTGACCGATAAAAGTGTCGACACTGGCCTTTTTAGCAATAAATGTTTGCTGGAATAACCCTGGCTGCTCAATCGCTTCGCGCATAGTGTCGACATCTTGCTGATTGACGACCAATGTTGGGTGGTTGAGCTTCGCAGCCTGAGCGCTTAGCGGCAAGCTCATCACTATTATCACTAGGGCGTTGAATATATTTAGTTTTGGTAGGTATTTATAAGTCATGATGATTATTTATGGCCGTTAGAAAAGGTTGTCGTGTTATTACGGATCACAGCGGTACTTGTGCCAACGGCATAGAGTTCGGCAACTTGCGGTGGCTGAGTATCGATAAATTGGTTGTCAGTCAGCACAGTGATGGGCTCACCCGTGGTGTGTTCAATATTAATACCAGCGCTCTGTGTGAAGCTGTTGCCTCTGACACTTGCCACTTGAGTACCGTGTAAGTACAAACTTGCTTTTTGCTTGTTACGCTTGCCATTACCGACACTCGTTAGTTGGTTATCGTTGAAAATAAGGTGGGGGCCGAAGGTGCTTTCATCAGTGCCGCCACGATACAATTTAACCAGTGCGCCTTTGATATCAGTAAATTGGTTATTTTCGATGGTAAGGTATTCGGCGTTGTAAATACCTAAGTCGTCGCGCTCTTTATTGAGTCTGAATAGATCGCCGCTGATATGACTAAATCGATTATTGGCAATGGTGATATCTCGGGCAAATGCGCGTGCCCCAGAATCAAAGAAATGAAATGAGTGGTTGATGTCTAGCTGACTAACATCACTATCTAACAAGCTAAATCGGTAGTTGGTTAACATGCCCCATTTGCTCGTTCTCACGACAGTATTGCCAGCCGAATCTAAACTGTTTTCTCCAGATATCGTTAACCCGGCCAATTTTAAACTTCCGCCATTTTGAATTTCAAATAAGGTTGGTCGGCTAAAAGTCAGTGTTGCTTGCTTGGACTGCTCAGACACAATACTCAGGGTTTTATTGATTTTGATGACTTTTTCAATTGCATAGTCACCGGCAGTCAAAACAATGGTGTCACCAGCGCTTGCAGTTTTAACAGCTGCTACTAATCCATTGCTGTCACTAACGGTATGGGCTTGGCCCGAATCAAATGCCACTTCTGGTTCGCGTTTCGGATACCAATTAACCCCTGTTGCGTCTTTAGCTATCGGGGTGAGCTGCTTGCTAGCACCGAAAGTTTCGTTGTGTTCGTTTGCCGAATAAAGCAAGCCATTACTGGCACGTTCAAGTGATAGCTCGTCCGCTTTAATCCCTTGTTTTATGGGGTTATTATTTAATTGGTTGGAGAGGTTGTCAGCAAACTCAATACCACTGATATCATCAAAGATTGAAAACGGGGCTTGTGAATTACGGTTAACAAAAAGGTTGTGACTAAACTGTGAATTTAGTGGAATGGCAGAGCGCTCTTTATCACTGCCAGCAGCAAGGTGTATGTGGTCAACGTCGATAAAGCTGTTATGGCTTACATTGGCGTTAACGACTTGGTGATAACGGTTGATAGGCGAGTTAGGTACACCATTCATCACAGTCAACCCACTGCCAAAACGGTAGCCTTTTAGCCCTTCTAAATAGTTGTTTGTAACGCTCTGGTCGCGATTGATTACCCGGATCCCGCCAGTGTGATCAACACCATTGCCAATAAATACGTTCTCACTAATGTTATTGCCGTTGCCGTGGCGCATTGTTAGGGTGCCGCGAGACTCAAAGAAGGTGTTGTTACGTAGAATATTCTTACCAGATTTAACCGAGATAATTTCCACTTCCCCATCGCAACGGTCAAAATAATTGTTCTCTACAACAGTGAATGAGTTGCTCATTGAATAGTGGCTGGTACCAATGCGCAGTGTTTCGCCGCCATTGGAGCCCAATATAGGGCGAGGGCCGAAGTAGTTATGATCAATTCTATGGTGATTTTCTTGGCTTGCAGCGGTGTTGAGTTTTACTGCTAATGTGACCCCTTTATTTCGCTTTCCCACTAAATGGTTATGGTCGAATCGATTATGCTTGCCATAAATCGACACCCAAGAATCCGATTCATGGCGATCGGGGTTGTTGTAGTTGTCAATTACCACCTGGCTAACACGCGAATGGTTAGCAAGCTGATTTTTTGAAGTGCGAAAAGCAATGACTTCATTGCTTGGGGTGAATCCATCTTTAAAAACCAGACCTGAAACATGTAAGTACTTGCCGGAAAGTTTCAAATTGGATTGACCGGTTAGGATAACTTGCCCCTGGGTTTGGGCTGACAGTGATACGGGAGCATTTTCGCGACCATTGCCAGTAAACACAATCTCAAAGTCAGCCCAAATGCCATTGGCAAGAACGACATTATCACCGGCGGTGAGCTTGCTGACCGCTTGGCTGAATTCTTGTTGGTTAGTTACGGTGTAGGTTTCGGCATAAAGTGAGGCTGAACTTATACACGCCGCAATAAAGAGGGCGGTTTTAACTAAAACAGAAAGTGAAACCAATTTTCGTGTTAGTAGACTGTCAGCTTGATGATTTAATCGCATGAAAAATCTCTTTATTATTGTTGTCTGAGTAACCAACCTCACTGAGCCATTGGGCTACAGCTCGACCTATTAATCGTGATGCAGTAACTTAGTTGTCGACTTATCGTTTGTTTACTAGTTGTTATTTCTTGTGGTTAATTCAATCTAAAATAAACAAAAAATTAACAGTGGTTAGACACTAACCAATTGCTATTATGGTTGTCAACCGATTTGTGTTACCAATTTTGAGGTGATTTGGATTTATAGTTATTACCAATATTATTTGTTTTGGGCGGTGATTTGAGCGTGAAGTTGCAATGTTTCTGATGAAATAAAGCAAAATTCGGTTTGCGTTGGTAATGTAAATCGATATTATGGACTGTATAGAAATGTAAATGATTTAACAGTCTAAGGACTAGGTATGAAGAGTCGGCGTATGTTTTGGCGCATAGTTGATGAGATTGAAACATCTATTGTTAACGGTGAATATGCACCTGGTAGTCGTTTGCCGCCGGAAAGAGAGTTAGCTGAGAAATTTGATGTGAGTCGCCCGACAATACGTGAGGCGATTATTGCGTTAGAAGTTCGCGAGAAGATAGAAGTTAAAACAGGTTCTGGCGTATATGTCTTACATTCAGCAGCGACATCGGACCCGATGAGTAAGGTTAATGCTTTCGAACTGACCCAAGCTCGCGCGTTGGTTGAAGGTGAAATTGCCGCACTTGCAGCGAAAACGATAACCGCACAAGAGCTTATCGAATTAAAGAAAACACTGACGATGATGGAAAACAGCTCATATGTTGAAGAAGCAGATGAAATGTTCCATCAGATTATTGCCGGCGCTACCCGTAACAGTGCTTTGATCAATTCTTTCCAGAATCTGTGGGCACTGAGAACCTCTAGTCAAGACATTATCGTTGATTACAACAGCGTGTGTAGCAAGGATAACCAAAAGACGTTGGATGAGCATACTGCCATTTATGAAGCGCTGATGGCCGGCGAAGCGTCGTTAGCTAGGCAAGCAATGCATAGTCACTTTAATCGACTTATCAATGTGTTATTTGACACCGTTGAAGCACAAGCATTAGAAGAAGTTAGACGTAAAAATAGTGAAAAACGCGATTTATATTCGATCAATAACTTAGTCAATCGAACCGCAGAGTAAATTGCGTTACTGATGATGCTATTGGGTTAGCCTTGAGTATTAATAAAGTGATCATTAGGGGCTGTTGATCTTTCACGGTTTTTTTGCCTGCCCTAAGGTTAGCTTAGGGTGAGACGGACAATCTAATTAAGGCCATCAGTGATGATGGCCTTTTTGTTATAGAGGTTAAACTGCAAGCTCGACTGACTTGCGCAAAGCAGGTTTATCGTTACTTTTTGGCGGGTACAGGACGAAGATCTAATTCAGATTGTGCCATTAGGTAAGCAAACTGAGCGTAAGCTGCGACGTTTTGTTTAAGTGCATCGGGCTCAATTTTATCTAACGTATCATTGGGTGTGTGGTGGTAATCAAAGTAATCTGTACCATCTTGCCTTAACGAAGCGACAGGAACCCCTAGTGAAGGTAGTATTGAGATATCAGGGCCGCCTGAGGCTTTGTTAGTGCCTAAAACAACGCCATTGTTGGTCATGGGGGCTGAAAGGGCTAATAGTTGTGGGTAGGCGCTTTCACTCGCTCTAAAATCAACTTGATAGATACGGCCAGCTCCGAAATCAGACTCCGCAGCGATATAATGATTATTCAGCTCCGCTTGGTGTGCTTTTGCATAAGCCTTACCACCGACCAGCCCAACCTCTTCAGCTGCATATAATACAACTCTTATCGTTCTAGTGGGTTTTGTGGGCAGATCTTGAATTAGTTTTCCTGCGGCGGTGACAATACCCACGCCTGCGCCATCATCTATGGCGCCAGTACCTTCATCCCAAGAATCTAAATGAGCACCAATCAGCACTATCTCTTCTGGTTTACTGGAGCCAATGACTTCAGCTATAACGTTGTATGAAGTGGCAAAGCCTTGGTTTTGAGATGAAAGCTGCAAGTTAATGGTAATATTGCTATCACGCTTTAACATTGCGTTGATCAAATCCGCATCAGGACTAGACATAGCAGCAGCTGGAATTTTAGCCACGCCCTCTTTATATCTCATCATGCCTGTATGAGCCATACGGTCATGATCGGTGCCAATAGAGCGGATCATGACCGCCACAGCGCCTTTCTCTGCTGCTGCCACAGCCCCTCTAGAGCGACCACCTACACTTTTTCCATAGCCTTTACCGGTAATGTGACGCTCAGTGATATGATCAATAAAGACTATTTTTCCTTGTACCTTAGCAGGCTCTGCAAGTTTTAGAGCCGCTAAACTGTCGAAACGAATGATACTGGCCTCAATACCATTTTCAGGTGTTGAGACACTGCCGCCTAGAGCGGTGATCACCAGTGGTTGAGGAAAAGGGGCTACGATAGAAGCTTTGGCGTCTCCTCGGTGCCAGACGGGCACCTGTACTGCTTCTTTATAAACTTTATCAAAACCAAGTGAGTTAAGTTTTGACTCTGCCCACTGCACAGCAACAAGATCTTTATCGCTGCCAGCAAGTCTTGGCCCCACTTCAACGGTTAATGACTCGACCAGTTCGTAAGCAAGATTTGAGCTTAATGCTTGCTGTTGAAGTTGCATGGAAACTGCCTCATTTGAGCTGTTTATTTGTTGAGTTTGGCACCCCAGCAAACTGCTTAAAAAAACACCGGCGGCAAGTTTGAGATAGATACTTTTCATGAGTTTCCTTTGTTTTTATTACTTATGTCCCATTTTTGAAAACAATCTAGCAAAAAGTGTGCTTCATGTCCCGACTATATCTGTAAGGCAACGCTATATTAGGCCGTCGGTTTGTTTTAGGAGAAATAGCTCGTAATGAATATAGAATTAATGCAGCAACGAGCAGACCATGCCGTTGTATTGTTGAAGGCGATGGCTAATGAACGTCGTCTGTTTATCCTGTGCTATCTTCTTAACGAAGGGGAGATGTGCGTTGGTGAAATGAACAAGAAATTGGGATTGAGCCAGTCAGCGCTTTCGCAGCACCTTGCGTGGTTGCGTAAAGACAATTTAGTTGAAACCCGCAAAGAAGCTCAAACAGTATATTACTCGTTAAAAAGTGATGAAGTTGCTGAGATTATTAAGCTACTTAATAATATTTACAGCGAAAGCTTACAAACGGTAGCGTAATAGCATTAAAAAGAAGAAAGCTAAGTTAGGTTTTCTTTTAATGTTAACGTTTCACTAGTTGTAAAAAAATAGAGAGGATATCCTCTCTATTTTTTTGTCTGAAATTTGTAATACCAAGTGCATTAAAAATTGACCATACAGCGTTTTGCCAATTTTTTACCTTAGCCGCACTACGTGAGGCGCTCAATCTTTCCACCTCTGCTTTGCATTGGCT
>NZ_JBFRMK010000011.1:0-24017 GCF_041470405.1 Shewanella sp. 10N.286.45.A1 | reverse complement strand
AGAATAACTATTAGCTCAAATTCCACTACTTGCCTACAGCGTTTTGAATTCCCGCTGAATGGTCAAACTTTTAATGCAATTGGTATTAGACGGCTAAGCGTCATTGCTCAAGCCTTGCACTAGGAGCATTATTCCTTACGGTAAAGAATCGAACAAAAACTAAGCTCGAAAGATCAACTGACCCTAGTATTACAATAAGATGGAGACTTGTTATATTGACCTTTGATAGTGAGCGTTCATAGAGGGAAGCCATGACATTATTAGTGAAAGATGAGCAGTTTAAAGTATTTCCAATGATAGATAGTCACGCTCATTTGGATTTTAGCGAGTTTGACCACGATAGAGGCGAACTTTTTCAACAGATGAGGGCGCAGGGGATAGAGCAAGTTGTGATCCCTGGTGTCTCAGAAGATAAATGGGCAAACCAAGTTCGCATTGCTAAACAGTTTGACTGCCCTTTTGCATTGGGCATACACCCTTGGTTTTGTGATTCTATGACAGGGCAAACGTTAGCTAATCTCAGAGAATTGCTATTGCAATCGCAGCAAGATACAAAACTTGTCGCAATTGGCGAGTGTGGTTTAGATAAGTTACATAAAAGTAATTTCGCAACACAATTATCGGTGTTTAGGGCTCAAATTTTGCTCGCAGAAGAATTTGATCTACCTCTCATTATTCATTGTGTTAAAAGCCACGAAGAGATGCTTAATTTGCTCAAAGGCAGTAAAAATGCCAGAAAAGGGGTGATCCACGGCTTTTATGGCGGACCAGAGTTAGCATCACGTTATGTTCAGTTGGGATACAAGTTAGGAATAGGCGGATTACTGTTAAATGATAATGCTCAGAAACTACACCGAACAGTGGCTGAATTGCCGCTCAATGCGTTTGTATTGGAAACAGATTCCCCTGCGATGAGGCCTCAAAATAGTGATAATGATCGTAATTCTCCACTAATTCTGCCTTTATTACTCAAAAAAATGGCAAGTTTACAGAAAAAAACTAATGTTCTTATATCAGAACAGCTGTATTTGAATGTTTCGCAACTCTTTGACCTTTAGTTTTATTTTGATTGAACAGATGTAACTCGCATCAGAATAACTAACGAAATCATTGAAATAAAACTTCAAAAATTTGATCAATACGACGCTTTTGGGCAGCTGGTCGGGTATAATCGACCGCGGAAAAAGGTTGGTTAACAACATAATTAAAAAGTATTAACAATAGGGTGATGGTTAATGGATATTTTAATGAGTTTAGTAGGGGTGGTCACCTTACTAGCGATCGCTTTCGGGCTTTCAAATAATAAAAAAGCAATTAACAAACGTACTGTTCTTGGTGCACTAGCAATTCAAGCCGCTTTCGGTGGTTTCGTATTGTATGTACCAGTTGGACAAGAAGTACTTGGTGGCGTTTCAATGGGTGTTGCCAGCGTTATTGGTTACTCTCAAGCTGGTATCGACTTCCTATTTGGTGGTCTAGGTACTGACGCTATGTTCGCAAACGGTGTTGGCTTCGTCTTCGCTATCCGCGTACTACCTGTAATTATCTTCTTCTCTTCTTTGATTGCTGTTCTTTACTACCTTGGCATCATGCAGATGGTAATTAAGTTCATCGGTGGTGGTCTTCAGAAAGCATTGGGTACAAGCCGTACTGAGTCTATGTCTGCTACTGCAAACATCTTCGTAGGTCAAACTGAAGCGCCATTAGTTGTACGTCCATTTATTGCGACTATGACTAACTCAGAGCTATTCGCTATCATGGTTGGTGGTCTTGCATCTATCGCTGGTGCGGTACTTGCTGGTTATGCTGGTATGGGCGTTAAGATTGAGTACTTGGTTGCTGCATCTTTCATGGCCGCTCCTGGTGGTCTAATGATGGCTAAGCTTATCCATCCTGAGACTGAAGAAACTAAAAACGAAATGGGCGATCTGCCTGAAGACACTGACAAGCCAGCTAACGTTATTGACGCTGCTGCTGCCGGTGCTGCTTCTGGTATGCATTTAGCACTAAACGTTGGTGCAATGCTTCTAGCATTCGTTGGTCTTATTGCAATGCTTAACGGTATGTTAGGCGGCATTGGTGGCTGGTTTGGTATGGAGAATCTTTCTCTAGAGCTTATCTTAGGTTACTTGTTCATGCCTTTAGCATTCCTAATCGGTGTGCCTTGGAATGAAGCAATGGTTGCTGGTTCTTTCATTGGTCAGAAGATCATTGTTAACGAATTCGTTGCTTACCTAAACTTTGCTCCATACCTAAAAGATATTGCTGATGGCGGTATAGTTGTTGCTGAAACTGGTGTTGCTATGACTGATAGAACTAAAGCTATCATCTCATTCGCGCTATGTGGATTTGCTAACTTATCTTCAATCGCAATTCTACTTGGTGGTCTAGGCGCTATGGCTCCAAGCCGTCGTCACGACCTTGCTAAGCTTGGTGTTCGTGCGGTTATCGCAGCATCACTAGCAAACCTTATGAGTGCAACACTTGCTGGTCTATTCCTAGCATTGTAAGCCTCAAGTTGACTGAGTGGCATGTGTTGCTCAGCCTTGGTTCTGCTCACTCAGAGCAGAGCCACAATTAAGTCAATCGTTTTCCAATATAAAGTTTTACGAAATGGTCAATAACTAAGATTAGGGATTATTTCGACTTAAATACGACAATAACAATGGTAAGACAGAATAATCTGTCGATAAATCATGACTTTGTTCTAATGTTAAAACTTAGTGTTCGCATTTTTACATAAATAGTGTTGAAGTTTGACATAAATTAAGTAGAATGCGCGCCATAAAAAAGAAACGCTGACTCTTCATAAAGTCGAGCAGCAAACCATAAATAAATGGGGTTGATGATGAAAAACGTTAAAACTATCGCACTAGCTACAGCACTAGCAGCTACAGCTACAATGGCAGCACCTACTTTCGCAGCAGATCGCGGCGAAGATATCCGCTCTGGCGATTACAGCTGGATGCAGTTCAACGCAATGTACGCATTTAACGAACTTCCACGTTCTGACGCTGATGATGGCGGACATGATTACCTAGAAATGGAATTCGGCGGCCGCGCTGGCATCGTTGACCTATACGGCTACGTAGATGTATTCAACCTAGCGACAGGTGATTCAGGCGATAAAGCGACTGGTACTGGCAAGAGCAAGATGTTCATGAAATTTGCTCCTCGTTTCTCTATCGATGCGATGACTGGTTGGGACCTTTCTGCTGGTCCAATCCAAGAAGTATACATCTCAACTCTATTTAACTGGGGTGGCGGTGTTATCGGTGAAGACGTAAACAACGCTTCAGTTGGTATCGGTGCTGACGTAATGGTTCCATGGTTAGGTAAAACTGGCATGAACCTTTACTCATACTACGATATGAATGCTAAAGAGTGGAACGGTTACCAATTCTCTATGAACTGGTTCAAGCCTGTTGTTAACTTCGACAATGGTTCATTCATCTCTTTCCAAGGTTATGTAGATTACCAGTTTGGTGCTGATGAAGTTAAAGCTTATGACGACAATGGCGACTTCGTAAATACTACATTTACTTCAAGCGGTGGTGCTGCATACTTCGGTCTACACTGGCATTCAGAGAACTATGCACTTGGTTATGGTCTAAAAGCATACCAAGATGTATACCTTCTTAAAGATGACGGAACATTTGGCCTAGAGTCAACTGGTTTTGCTCATTACCTAACTGCTACTTACAAGTTCTAAGCATCGCTTAAAGAACAGTTAAGTATCTGTCAGAGCCGCGAAATGTCGCGGCTCTAACTATCTTCTAAACATATTGATGTTGAACCTTTAATTTTTATTTCGATTTTTAGTCATTTTGGTAACGCAAACAGATTAATTTTTACTTAAGCATGAACTATATTTAATTAGCTTGTTTAGGTAAGTATTAATTGAAAGTGATATAAGATTTATTACGCGCTAAAAAGGACTTTTCGCGGAAAGGCAGACATAAGCAGTATCTATCTCCCTTCCCGGTCTTCATGGATTCAAGTCGTGACACTAGTGTCAAGATTATTGCAATGCAAAGACGTTGCAATGTTGGATACCTGAATATTGACCTTATGTTGAGCATCATCAATCGATGCCCATCATTAAGGTTTGGCAATGCTCGAAGGCCCGGCCCATAACTATAATCAAAACCAGCCACCTCTAAGCGCAGCTATACGACAATTTTCTATTAAAACTTTACTATTTGAATATGTCTCGGAGAGCTATTATGAGCGACTTAAAAAAAGCAGCACAACAAGCCATTAATTTAATGGATCTTACTACGCTAAATGACGACGATACCGACCAGAAGGTTATCGATTTATGTCATAAAGCTAAGACGCCAGCTGGCGACACCGCTGCTATTTGTATCTACCCTCGCTTTATTCCTATTGCACGTAAAACGCTAAATGAGATTGGCGGCGATGATATCAAAATCGCAACAGTGACTAACTTCCCACACGGTAACGACGATATTGCGATTGCAGTATTAGAGACGCGTGCAGCAGTTGCTTACGGCGCAGATGAAGTTGATGTTGTCTTCCCATACCGCGCATTAATGGCGGGTAACGAAACTGTTGGTTTTGAGCTCGTTAAAGCCTGTAAAGAAGCTTGTGGCGATGAAGCAATCTTGAAAGTTATCATCGAGTCAGGTGTTTTAGCTGATCCAGCACTTATCCGTAAAGCATCTGAACTATCAATCGATGCTGGTGCTGACTTCATTAAAACTTCAACAGGTAAAGTTGCTGTAAATGCAACTCTTGAAGCTGCTGAAATTATGATGACAGTGATTAGCGAAAAGAATACCAAAGTCGGCTTTAAGCCTGCTGGTGGCGTGAAAGATGCTGCAGCAGCGGCAGAGTTTTTAGGTGTTGCTGCACGTCTTCTAGGTGACGACTGGGCAACTCCTGCGACATTCCGTTTTGGCGCTTCTAGCTTATTAACTAACTTACTTCATACATTGGAGTTAGGTGACGCACCTAAAGGACCACAAGGTTACTAATCTTTACTGATTTAGCTTGTTGTTAAGTGTGATCTAAATCTAATTAGGTGTATCAAAAGTCCGTTATTATGTAACTATATTACGGCTTTTGATTCCCCTTTAGCAGATTGCTAACTGAAAGTTACCTTAAGTGGAAACTCGGTTACATTCTTGGAGGTAGTACATGTTTTTAGCTCAAGAAATTATTCGTAAAAAACGTAATGCTGAAGTCCTTTCAACTGAAGAGATCCAATTCTTCGTTAATGGCATCACCAATAACACTGTATCTGAAGGGCAGATTGCTGCACTAGGTATGGCGGTTTATTTCAACGACATGAACATGGATGAGCGTATCGCGCTTACCACGTCTATGCGTGATTCTGGTACGGTTCTCGACTGGAAATCTCTTGACCTTAATGGTCCAATTATCGATAAGCACTCAACCGGTGGTGTGGGGGATGTCATTAGTTTGATGTTAGGCCCTATGGCTGCAGCTTGTGGTGGTTATGTTCCGATGATCTCAGGCCGAGGCTTGGGTCATACTGGCGGAACACTCGATAAGTTTGACGCCATTCCTGGTTACAATACTGAGCCTGATAGTGCACTGTTTCGCAAAGTGGTTAAAGAGGCTGGCGTAGCAATTATTGGTCAGACAGGGGATCTAGTCCCTGCTGATAAGCGCTTTTACTCTATCCGCGACAATACCGCGACAGTAGAGTCTATCTCACTTATTACCGCATCTATTCTTTCTAAAAAGCTTGCCGCAGGCCTTGATGCCCTCGCAATGGATGTCAAAGTTGGTACTGGCGCCTTTATGCCAACCTACGAAGCATCTGAAGAGCTTGCCCGCAGTATCACTGCAGTTGCTAATGGTGCAGGTACTAAAACAACCGCTCTATTAACTGACATGAACCAAGTTTTGGCTTCATGTGCAGGTAATGCTGTTGAGGTTAAAGAAGCTGTCGACTTCATGACTGGTGCTTACCGTAATCCACGTCTTTACGAAGTGACTATGGGACTTTGCGCAGAAATGCTTACCCTTGGTGGTATTGCAAGCAATGAAGCGGAGGCACGTGCCAAGCTAAATGAAGTGCTCGATAACGGTAAAGCTGCTGAGATATTTGGCCGCATGGTATCAGGTCTTGGTGGACCGACTGATTTCGTAGAGAACTACAGTAAATACCTACCTGATTCACAAATCATTCGTCCTGTTTATGCTGACCAAACCGGTTTTGCAACGGCAATGGATACCCGTGAATTGGGTCTTGCCGTTGTTACCTTAGGTGGCGGACGTCGTAAGCCTGGTGACACACTCGATTACAGTGTTGGACTGACTAAAGTTTGCGCCCTTGGCGATGAAATCAGTGCCGATAAGCCTATCGCATTTATACACGCTCAATCTGAAGGTGCCTTCGCTGAAGCTGAAGCTGCAGTGAAAAAAGCGATTCACATTGGCGATACCAAACCAGAGAAAACTCCTGAGATATATCGTTATATCCGCGAGTCAGATCTGTAACGGAGCACAGTTTATGAAACGTACTATAATCATGATGCTAGATTCATTCGGCGTAGGGGCTGCACATGATGCAGAAGCCTTTGGCGACGTAGGGTCAGACACTTTTGGACACATCGCAAAAGCATGTGCTGAAGGTAAAGCAAATGACGGCCGTGAAGGGCCATTGAAATTGCCAAACCTAGCACGCTTGGGTTTAGGGCACGCATCTAAAGAGAGCACAGGTGAATTCCCTGCTGGTTTTGGTGATGATGTCGAGATTATCGGCGCTTACGGTCATGCCGATGAATTAAGCTCAGGTAAAGACACGCCGAGTGGACATTGGGAAATGGCGGGTGTACCTGTTTTATATGAATGGGGCTACTTTAGCGATCTGACTAACTCTTTCCCGCAGGAACTTACAGATAAAATACTTGCTCGTGCAGGTTTAACTGAGTTTCTCGGTAACTGCCACTCTTCAGGAACTGTGATCCTAGAAGAGCTTGGTGAAGAGCATATGCGCACTGGTAAGCCTATTTTCTATACCTCTGCCGATTCAGTGTTCCAGATTGCTTGTCATGAAGAGAGCTTTGGACTTGAAAAATTATATGAGCTTTGCATTATCGCTCGCGAAGAGCTAGCTGATTACAACATTGGCCGTGTTATTGCTCGTCCATTTGTTGGTACTGATGCAAGTAACTTTGAGCGTACAGGCAATCGTCGTGACTATGCGGTTGAGCCACCAGCGCCAACAGTACTCGATAAGCTTAAAGCAGCCGGCGGTGAAGTGGTTAGTGTGGGCAAGATTGCTGACATCTATGCACATTGCGGGATTACTCAAAAAGTAAAAGCAACTGGGCTTGAAGCATTGTTTGATGCCACGCTAGAGCAAGTTAAACAAGCGGGTGACAATACGATTGTATTCACTAACTTTGTTGATTTTGACTCTCACTACGGCCATCGCCGTGATGTTGCTGGCTATGCTCGCAGCCTAGAGTATTTCGATGCTCGCTTACCAGAGATATTAGCTCTGTTAGACGAAGATGACTTCTTACTGCTTACTGCAGACCATGGTTGTGACCCAACTTGGCCTGGCAGCGATCATACTCGCGAACGAGTACCGGTTTTAGCATATGGTGCAGGGCTCGAACCTGGATCATTAGGTCTACGTAACAGCTTTGCTGATATGGGCCAATCTATAGCGAGCTACTTTAAGCTTGAGCCTATGGAATATGGCGAGTCGTTTGTTCGCTAGTTAAACCGAAACAATTTTTAAATTTGGCGGTTCACTTTGGACCGCTAGCATACAAAGACTCAAGTATTAACGACGGTCTAAAAATATAAATAGGGGTTTTCTGATGGCTACACCACACATTAATGCCGTAGACGGTGCATTTGGCGATACAGTGCTATTTCCTGGCGATCCACTACGTGCAAAATACATTGCTGAAACATTTCTAGAAAACGTTGAGCAAGTTACTGACGTGCGTAACATGCTAGGTTTTACTGGTACATACAAAGGTGTTCGCATCTCTGTTATGGGTTCAGGTATGGGCATTCCTTCTTGCTCAATCTACGCAACTGAATTGATCAAAGATTACGGTGTTAAAAACTTAATCCGTGTTGGTACTTGTGGTGCAGTTAGCACTGACGTTAAAGTTCGTGACGTATTAATCGGTATGGGTGCATGTACTGATTCACAAGTTAACCGTCTACGTTTTAAAGGCCAAGATTTCGCAGCAATCGCTGACTACAGCCTACTTAGCGCTGTGGTTAAAGCTGCAGAAGAGAAAGGCACTAAGTTCCGTGTTGGTAACGTTTTCTCTGCTGATCTTTTCTACACTCCAGATCCAGAAATGTTTGATGTTATGGAAAAAATGAACATCTTAGGTGTCGAAATGGAAGCTGCAGGCCTTTACGGCGTTGCTGCTGAGTTCGGTGCTAAAGCATTATGTGTTTGTACTGTATCTGATCACATCCGTACTGGTGAAAAGACCTCTTCTGACGAGCGTCAAACTACCTTTAACGAAATGATCGAAATGACACTAGAAGCAGCTATCACTCTTTAATGAGCATTGTTGCAGTAAACCAGTAATACAGGTTTACAGGTCATAAAAAAGCGGACATTATTTGTCCGCTTTTTTGTGGCTGTTTGTTTTGTGCTGAAATGTATTACGATTACAATTTATGGTTTATGGGCTTTCTCTTCTACAGAAAGTGTTTCATCCGCTTGATTATCTTGCTCTTCACGTCGATGTTTAGCATTTCTTTTGCTGAGCAGTTGTCTGAACTTTATCTTAGCTTTACGCCTGTCAAAGTCGGCGCGTTTAAACGATAACGCGCGTGACAATAGCATGCCGATGAGCCCAGCAATGATCAGCATCATCTGCTGCTGTTCCATATTGATCTGGTGCGCTTCTTTAATTTCATTAAAAAAGTATTTGGGCTCTAATCTAACCTCTACATAACCCAAGTTTTGCCCATCTTGCGAAACAGCCTCAACATAAGGAGGGTATTGGGCAAGCAGTTGTGCCATCTCCTCAGAGTCAGCTTCATAATCCTCTTGGGTAACACTTTGTGCGAATGATAATCTGACACCATCTTCACTAAAAATACTGGCTGACATGACTTTAGGGTCAAGTACCAATGCGGTGGCAAGCCATTGCAGCTGCTCATCATTTTCTAATTGCAGAGCAGGAGCTGCGCCATAGGCAGTTTGCTCAACTAATAATCTTGCCATCTTTTCGGTTTGGGACTTTAGAAGCTGTTGCCCTTGTAGTAGGCTAGTTTCCCACAACTGATCCAGACCAATGAATAATGCGATAGCGATAAGGATCTGTAATATCCTGCTTATTCGATGGCTCTTTTTTAGGCCTTTTAAATAAAACACTGAAATCCTTAATTTGTAGTGTACTCACTTAATCATAATTGATTATCTCAGTACTCGGTAGTTGGAGAAGCATAACTAATGGAAAATTTGAGTCAATCTACTGTTTTTGAATGGTTAAGCAGTGAAAGTAGCATGTCTTACCACACTGGGGAACAAAGATTTTCTCGCCATATAGAGACTGGGTATCCATCCGCTGGACTGCGTTTTCGGATCCTGTTTTCCGATAATAGCTGTCTTGCTGCTATAGAAGATTGGCTACTTTGTAATACGACAGAGCTAAGCCTTGCGCTCATTACGCGTAAGACCGGGTTGACTTGTATAGAGGTTTGCGCTGAAAAATTATTTGATCTAGCTACTTTGCAGACCTTACCGAGTGTAGAGGTGTTCCAGCTCAAAGCCGATGCTCCAGTCCTTAATCAGCCCGGATTATTGGTGATGGATATGGACTCGACTGCAATTGAGATAGAGTGTATCGATGAACTTGCCGAGATGGCAGGGGTTGGTGCAGCAGTTGCTGCCGTGACAGAGCAAGCCATGCAGGGTGAGCTTGATTTTGAAGAGAGTTTGCGTGCCAGAGTCGCAAAGCTTAAAGATGCCGACGCTGACATTATTCACCGTTTATGTAGCAAACTACCGTTAATGCCGGGGTTGACCGAAATGATTGCCGAGTTAAAACAGTATCAATGGCGCACAGTAGTGGCTTCCGGTGGTTTTACTCCTTTTGTTAACCACCTTAAGCAGTTACTCGATTTAGATGCTGCTTTTGCTAATGAGTTAGATATTGCTGGTGAGAAGCTACTCGGCACGGTTTCCGGTCAGGTGGTTGATGCACAGTTTAAAGCTGATACTGTTGAAAGTTGCGCTAAGCAGTGGTCAATTGCAATGGGGCAACGTGTTGCTATTGGTGATGGCGCCAACGATATCCCAATGATTAATATTGCAGACTTTGGTATTGCTTACCATGCAAAACCTAAGCTTGCTGCGGCTGCAGAGGTTAATATTGAAAAGCTAAACCTTAAAGTGTTGCCCTATCTTTTTCAGCTTAAATAGTCTGAAGTAGTCACTCTAGGTAAGCGTGCTCTATAGTAAACATCGACTAAGCTAGTCATCTACTGACCTATAAATTCATTTTTATGGGTCTTTGTATTTTTGTTTCAAAAGTGTCTTATGCTGCTGTTCCATTTAGTAGTTCCTTTTCCTCGCTGTTTGAAACCTGTTGAATTTGTTTGTATCAGCCTTTTCTTTAGAGTTATTACTCTTGTTTTTGTGTGGTTAACTCAGTAACTTAGGTTAAAAAAATTGAGCATTACAGCGTGAAAACCCAACAGAAATCTCTCTTTGTGCCCTATAACCACGGCCACCTGCATTTAAGGCAATTAATGCCTGCTAACCCCGATATGAGTAAGCCTCCGTTATTGATGCTACATGGCGCTATGTCTAATGGACGTGTTTTTTACAGTGAGTCAGGTAAAGGGCTAGGCTGCTATTTAGCTGACGCTGGTGTGGTCGTTTATGTATTGGACACGCTTGGGCGAGGGCATAGTACCCCTAAACTAGGCCGAGGGTTTAGTGCTGGGCAAGGTGAAGTGATCCGAGAGCAATTGCCGCTTATTCAACAGTATATACTCTCTCTACACCCAAAAACTGATAGCGTGCACTGGTGCGGTCACTCATGGGGTGGTGTGTTGATGGCCAGCGCTATCGCTCGATATGAAAATTTACAGCAATCGGTGGCTTCACTGGTGACCTTTGGCAGCAAGCGTCGTATTGAAGTTAAGTCACTGAGCAAGTGGTTGAAGGTCGATCTGTTCTGGAATCGACTTGCACCTTTTATAGCTTGGCAGCGTGGATACCTTCCTGCTGATAAGTTAAAGGTGGGGATGGATAATGAGTCTCAGGCTTCATTGCTGCAAAGTATCGACTGGGTTCGCGGCCATTGGATCGATCATGACGATGGCTTTAGCTACAGTCAGGCAGCAAAAAATGCAAAATGGCCTAAGTCTTGGTTTATTGCCGGGCAGGGCGATACTGTTTTAGGCAATCCTAGTGATGTACAGCGAATGATTAGCGAGTGCCAAATTCAGCAGGTCGATTATACTTTGCTCAGCCGTAAACATGGTTTTAAGCACGACTATGACCATGCAGGAATGTTGACCCATAAAGATGCTGTGCAAGATCATTTTCCAACGGTTCGAGATTGGTATCGTCAGTTAAATCGTTAATCTTCAGTTTCTATCAAAGGGGCCAGTTTGACGAGTTCAGCTAAATTGGCCACGCCGAGTTTGTCCATCAATTTTGATCTGTGTACCTCTATGGTTCTAATCGCCACACAAAGCGAACTAGACATCTGTTTATTGGTATTGCCTGCGATTATGAGCTTAAAGATCTGCAACTCTCGCTCTGATAAATGTGCTATCAGCTGTTGCTCAGTGAGCCGATTATATTGATTAACACTGTTTTGCAGCCCTTTTGAGATAGATTGCGATAATGCTTGGCCCTGAACGGGTTTTTGAAAGAAGTCAAAAGCGCCATTTTTGAAGGCATCTACGGCCATAGGGACATCGCCGTGACCAGTTAGAAAGATAACTGATAGCGGGCTACTAGCGTCTCTTAACAGTTGCTGAACTTGTGGGCCACTCAGCCCTGGCATACGTGCATCCAGGATCACGCAGCCTGGTTGGCTGAGGTCAATACCTGCCATAAATGCACTTCCTGAGTTAAAACTTATTATTTTGTAGCCAAACCCGTCCATCAGGAAAGTGATGGAATCTATGATAGCTTCATCATCATCGACAAGGTAGACAGGGCCACCAATCAACGCTTGCATGGGTATACCTCTTTCACTTTAATTAGGTATTAGATAAATATCTCAGTTCCTTACTTAATGCGAACATAATTTTTACAAAGCATGAGACCCATCACGTTGGGCCTACATTAGACTATCGTAAACTTGAACCAGCGTTTAATACGGGGCTAATAGAGTGTATCGGACCTTAATCTGTTTAATATTACTGTGCTGTACATCGAGTGTTTGGGGACAAACTCAATCACTCTATGTGGGTGTATTGTCTAATTGGGGCAACCAACAAGCTATTGAGCGTTGGCAACCCATGATGGCGTACTTAAATGAGCAGGTACCGGGCACCGATTTCCACGTTTACCCTGGCAACTTTGAAGCGCTTAACCTAGCCATGGAACTTGGGCAGATCCAGTTTATTATTACCAACCCTGGCCAGTACCTCTACCTATCAAACCAGTATCCGCTATCTTGGCTAGCAACAATGCGTTCGGCACGTCATAACGGTGCTACATCTGCAATAGGTTCAGCCATTATCGTTAAGGCGGAAAGTGACTATCGAACTCTCTATGATCTAAAAGGTAAGGTGATTGCGGCAAGTGATCCCCACGCCCTTGGTGGCTATCAAGCTACGGTCGGCTTAATGCATAAATTGGGAATGGAGTCAGAAGATTACTTTAAAGAGGTCAAGTTCCTTGGCTTCCCGCTGGATCCGCTTTTGTATCAAGTTAGGGATGGTAATGTTGATGCGGCGATAACGCCGCTGTGTACTTTTGAAGATATGGTAGAACGTGGGCTGATCGATGCGGATGACTATCGCATTCTTAACCCAAGCCGACCAGATGGCTTTGATTGCCAGTGCAGCACCAATCTTTACCCAAACTGGTCTTTTGCAGCGAGTGAAAGCGTTGATATCAGCTTAACTAAACAGATAACTCAAGCATTAATGGAATTGCCTGCCAGCCATCCTGCAGCTGTTAAGGCGCAACTCATGGGCTGGACATCACCCATAAGTCAGTTAGCGGTTATTCAATTATTTGGTGAACTTCATGTGCATGCAAATGACGCAAGTCGTTGGGAGAGTGTTGAGAACTGGCTTAAAGATAATCGGCATTGGGGCATGTTCGCTATATTTGTATTTTTGGTCGCGACCATTTATCACCTATGGATTGAGTACCGTTTTCACCAGAAAAGCGAATCGTTAATCGCCACTGAGCGCCAGCTTAAACAGCAAGCTATCGCCCTTGAAAAACTACAGAGCGCATCGATTATTGGTGAAATTGGCGCCGGACTGGCTCACGAAATTAACCAGCCCATCGCTGCTATCACCAGTTACAGCGAAGGCGGAATTATGCGATTGCAAGGCGAGAAAACGCCTCAAGCTGCATCCACTATTGAGCTTTTGCAAAAAATCCACAGCCAGTCGACGCGAGCGGGAGAGGTGGTGCATCGGATCCGCGGTCTACTAAAACGGCGTGAGTCAGTAATGAGTGACGTTAATATTCTTAGCTTAGTTGATGAATGTATCTCACTGTTAAAATTGGAGTCACAGCGCAGAGACATCCAAATTACTAAGCGTATTAAAGGCGAGCCTTTCTTCATTAGTGCTGATCGGGTTGGTTTACTGCAAGTCCTTATCAATCTGACTAAAAATAGTATCGATGCGATCGCTGAGGCGCCAGCTGTAACTGAGGGTAAGGTTGTTATCGAACTTGTTTTCAAAGAGTTTCAAGTTGACGTATTGGTTATAGATAACGGTAGTGGCTTAGTCCAGAGTGCGGACTCGGTGATGGCGACATTCTTTACCACCAAAGAGGATGGTTTAGGCTTAGGTTTAGCTATCTGTAATGAGGTGGTCAATGAACACGATGGTGCTTTTTCTCTGAATGATCGTGATGACGGGCAATCAGGCTGTGTTGCTAAAATAAGTCTAAAAAAACGTGGTAGCGAGCGTAGTGTTGAAGTGTGATTAATATTCCTATTGTCTAAATCTACAGCTATACCTTCAAATTCCGCACCAGCAAAAAGAAGCCTGTTAAATGTTCAGGCTTTTTTTCTATTCTGTTCATATACCCGCAACGATTCAGTCAGATTTAAACCATTTTTGAGAGACGGTTTTCGTTCATTCATTTAAATCTTATCGAAATGTGGTTTACCACAATAGACATATTCTATCGGTTTGTGTTGAGCAAAACTGAACTGTGAAACGACTCACAAAGCGTAATATGAAAATGTCGATATGTGGTTTACCACAATATTCAGCTGATAATTCCTAGCAGACAATGATGAAAAGTTTGGGACGGCAGCCATTTTCTAGCATAAACGCTAACCAAAGGTCGCAAGTTCCCAGCCAAGCACTGAGTTCCAATGTCTACTGGGAGAATCATCATGAAACTAGATCGGCGAACCTTTATTAAAGGGGCTGGCGCAACGACAGCAGGCTGCGCACTGGCAAGCTTGCCAGGCTCGTTAGCCGCTTTTGGACAATCAACATTGAAGGGCAGCGCAGAGTCTGTTGCCAGTATTTGTGAAATGTGTTCCACACGTTGTCCTATCTCGGCACGAATTGTTAATGGCAAGAACGTGTCGATATTGGGTAACGCAAATGCCAAGTCTTATGGTGGTGCGGTTTGTGCTCGAGGCGGCGCAGGTCACAGTCAACTTTATGATAAGCAACGCATCGTTAAGCCATTAAAGCGTGTTGGTGAGCGTGGAGAAGGAAAGTGGCAAGAGATTGAATGGGACGAAGCCTATGCAACCATTGCTGAAAACCTTAATAGAATTAAAGCAGAGCACGGCGCGGAATCTGTCGCTTTCTCGTCAAAATCGGGGTCTCTGTCTGGCCACCTTTTTCACCTTGCTAAAGCCTTTGGCAGCCCTAATACCTTTACCCATGCATCAACTTGTCCTGCAGGCTATGTCGTTGCAGCTAAAGCCATGTTTGGTGGTAAAATTAAGCGTGATTTGAGCAACTCTAAGTACATCATTAACTTTGGGCATAACCTCTATGAAGGCATCAATATGTCTGAAACCAGAGGCATGATGAATGCACAAATGGAGAAGGGCGCGAAGCTGGTGGTTTTTGAGCCGCGTTTTTCGATTGTGGCAGATAAAGCTGATGAGTGGTATGCCATTAAGCCCGGCACTGATGTCGCAGTGGCACTCGCCATTTGTCATACACTTATTGAAGATGACCTGTACGACAAAGCCTTTGTCGCTGAATATGTTTCAGGATTTGCCGAGTTTGCCAAAGAAGTTAAAGCTTATACCCCTGAATGGGCAGAATCTATTAGTGATGTGCCTGCAGAAGATATTCGCCGTATTACCCACGAGTATGCCGCAGCAGCCCCACATGCATTAGTTGATTTTGGTCACCGTTCGTCATTTACAACTGAAGAGTTTGAAATGCGCCGAGCACTTTATGCTGCCAACGTGCTGGTGGGGAATATTGAGCGAAAGGGTGGTTTGTACTTCGGTAAGAAAGCGTCTAAATACAATAAATTTGCCGGAGAAAATGTTGCGCCTACGCTGGCAAAACCTGGTGTAAAAGACATGCCTAAAATTGATGCTAAGCGCATTGATATGGTTGACGAGCAATACTCACTATTGTGGTCATCAGGCGGGATCTACCAAACCATTTTAGACTCAACACTCGAAGCTAAGCCTTATCAACTACACGGCTGGGTAATGAGCCGCACCAACCCCATGCAGACTATGACCGACAGAGCAAGAATCGTTAAAACGATGCAAAAGCTCGACTTTGTGGTCGCTTGCGATATCTATATTAGCGAGAGCGCTGCTTATGCCGATATCTTCCTCCCTGAATCGACTTACCTTGAGCGAGATGAAGAGATTGTTGATAAATCAGGTAAGAACCCAGCTTACTACGTGCGTCAAAAAGTGGTGGAAACCATTGGTAATACCAAACCAAGCTGGCTGATTTGGAAAGAGCTAGCCGATAAGTTAGGCCAAGGTCAATTCTTCCCGTGGCAGAACATGGAAACACTGCAACTGTTTCAAGTTGATAAGAATACTTCGCTACTAAACAAGATAAAAAGTGATGGCTGGGTTAGCTATGGTAAGCCGTTATTGCTGCGTGAACCAGCAATGGTCAAAGCATTTAGCGCGAGCTATCCAAATGCTAAGCCAATGGATGAAGATGGCACCTATGCAAGCCAGTTAAGCTTCAAAACGCCGTCAGGTAAAATTGAACTGAGTTCAAATAAAGTTGAAAAGATGGCGCCTGGACGCGGCGTGATCCGCTACCGCGAAGTGAATATGAAGAAAGCCGATGAGCTGTTTTTCATTCAAGGTAAGGTGGCCGTTCATACCAATGCTGCTACACAAAATGTACCTATGCTTGCCAACTTGATGTCTGACAATGCCGTGTGGATCCACCCTATTACAGCAGGGCTTCTGAGTATCTCCAGCGGTGATGCTATTCGTATCTACAACGATACAGGCAGTGAAGAGGGACATGCCTTGGTTACGCCAGGTATACGTCCAGACACCGTGTTTGCCTACATGGGCTGCGGTTCTAAAAACAAAGAGCTAGCGCGAGCAACGGGTAAAGGTGTGCATTGCGGTAACTTACTTCCTCACGTTACGTCTCCGGTGACAGGTATGAACCTGCATACCACCGGTGTCAAAATTGCCAAGATTTAATCGGAGATCATTATGACTAAACGTTATGTTCTAGTGCACGATGAAAACAAGTGCATTGGTTGCCAAGCTTGCAACGTGGCTTGTCGCAGCGAAAATAATGTACCTGAGTCAGTGACTCGGTTACAGGTTCGAATTGAAGGGCCATATGGTAACTTCCCACACTTACATTTTAAGTACAATCGCGTCTCTTGCGAGCAGTGTGAAAACGCGCCTTGTGTGAAGGTTTGCCCTACTGGTGCCGCGTATGTCAATGATGATGGCATCGTTTCAATTAATGAAGGCAAGTGTGTCGGCTGTCTCTACTGTGTTGCAGCGTGTCCTTACAAAGTGCGCTTTATTAACCCTGAAACACGGGTGCCAGACAAATGTGATTTTTGTAAAGAGAGCCGTCTAGCACGAGGGGAAGAGCCTGCTTGTGTCAGTGTCTGTCCAACGGATGCACTCACTTTCGGTGATGCCAACGATTTGAACTCAGAAGTACGTAAGGTGTTAGACACCAAACAGAACTACCAACAGAAGGTGAACCTTGGTACTGAACCAAGAGTGTACCGAATTCCAAGCCGTCGAGGGGGGATCAAAGCATGAACAATATATGGGGCTCAATGGAGCAATACGATCCCGTTGTTTGGAACTGGATCATCGCGGTTTACCTATTCATGGCAGGATTGTCCGCAGGCTCAATGCTGGTGGCAATAGGGCTTAAATGGTACAAAAAGAACCGTGGTTTACCCACTGAAGGTTTACCGGTTATCAAGGCGGCAGCAGTGATTGGCCCTGTGGCAATCTGTTTAGGTATGGCATTGCTAGTTCTTGATTTAACTAAGCCTTTTGAGTTTTATCATATCTTACTCAATTACAACTTGAGTTCGGTTATGGCGTGGGGGGTGATCGCGTTACTGGTATATATTCCGTTAGTGTTTGTATTTGCTGCGTTAGTGTTTGAAAAGCAAGTACTGCACTATGCGCCTTGGCTTGCTGGAGTATTAAAGGTATGTCGCCAACTTGAGGGCAGCCTTAATAAGCTTATTTTTGCGCTAGCCTTGGGTGTTGGGGTTTACACTGGCTTCCTGTTATCGGCGATGATTAGTTACCCGATTCTAAATACCGCGGTACTGCCGGCGCTGTTTTTGGCTTCGGCAATGTCGGTGGGCTCTGCGGGGAACATATTGGTAGCAACACTGTTCTTTAGTAAGAAAGAGTCTGATTGCATTGAGCAAGTGCACCGTATCGAGTATCCAGTGGCGTTTAACGAAGCGCTTTGTCTAGTGCTGTTGTTTGTCGGACTTAATTTTTCAGGCCCAGCAGCACAAGCGGCAACGGCTGCGATAACCACTGGCGCATGGGCAAGTGTGTTTTGGATTGGTGTGGTTGGCTTAGGCCTAGTGGTGCCTGTACTGGCAAGTACCTTAGCGCCAAAGGCATGGCGTCATACTAAAGGCTTTTTAATCACGGTCTCCTGCAGCACCATCTTAGGAGTACTAGCACTCCGCCATTTTGTGGTGTATGCCGGGCAAAGTTATATTAGTTGATAACTAAAATGCACTAAAAAGGCAGCGCCAGTGAATACTCGCGCTGCCTTTTTTGCTGTTCAAGAATATAGCATTAATCTGCTTTAACCTTCAGTATCAAGCTCGGGAAAACGTAATAAAACCTCGCGAGTCACATCGAGTAGCTCGCCAACACCGATAATTCGCCACAGTTGTTCCTCTAGCTTTTTGCCTTTGTGCTGGGCATGGATCTTTATATATTCACGCTCTCTGCGGATATAGTCTAGATCCGGTTTTCCTACTGCGCCTCGATAAACTCGCAGTGCTATGAATTCGCCAACACGTCTACTCTGCTCAATGAATTGTTGTAAGTGGCCGCTATCCTTAATATCTGAATCTGCGATGCAACGAACGTTAATATTTCCCTGAGAGTGCTGCGATATTTGCAGATAAACTTCGTAAAAAGACAGGCCGTTCTGTGGCTTCATCGTGCGAATTGGGGTTACGATATCACGTTTTAACTTGTCATCCTGAAACAGTGGCGCTAAATCATATTCCAATAAATTATTGGTATTAGAAGCGAAAATGTTGGCGATATGATTTTGTTCTTTACCTACCCCAATGGTCGAGACGTAAGCTGATTTCAATGTTTTTTCGAGATAAAAAGGCACTGACACCAATTTTCGGATCAATATGTTTTTCATACCATCGGCAAGCTCTTTTACCTCATGGTTATTCTCTGTGAGCTTATCGAACTTATCTTTATTGTGCTCAATTAAGCGATTAAGAAACTCAACGCCAATATGCGGAGTATGACCTATCTGCGCGGCAAGGTGTAATGTCACACCGTTCTTTCTTGTACGTATAAGACGGTAGGGCAGATGTTGTAAGGAGGTTTTTCCTGCAATGGTTTGTAATTTGGGAAAACTAATCGCTATAGGAGCTGTTGGGCTAAATTCCACAGCGGATTCAGTCGTAAGCTGCATCCCTTTACTGGAGATATCTTGAGTCAATGCTGTAGTGCAGAGATCTCCCTGAGTCAATAAAACCGGGGTTTTAAATGCAAAGCGCGCCTCATTACGACGTTCACTAAACTGCATTGATACTTGCTTTAAATTATGTTTTGTAAGCTTTTTTTGACCAAAAACTTTTAGCTCATTTGCACTGCTTTTATTAAATTCCTTCCAAGTTTGATACTGCTCGTTTACGGCATCATTAGTAACATCTATCAATTGAATCACATGAGTAAATGCTGCAAGTTGTGTTTCGGTTAGTGCACTATAACTTGCATCATCTCCTGGCAGTATACTCGCGCGGTAAGACTGCTGATGATCGATTGCGTGACGGGCAACATGGAAAACACGCCAACTTGGTTTAGTTGCACCAAAGCTCAAAAACAGTGCTTGTAGCTGTTTCTCTTGTAGCTCAGCCAAGGTCGCCGAGTAATAGAACTTGCAGCCTTTTGTTTGAAAGGTGAAGCAAAATAGCTGGTTATGGGGACTGTTTTCATCAGAGTCAATGATAGCTTTCAAGCGTGATGGTGTGAGCAGTGAATTGATCTGACTGACACCCGACTCATCTTTAAAATATTGTGAAATTGCCTGATTGTCGCGACCTAAAAAAAGGTGGCTTGGTCGGTATTGGAGCCCTGAATCAGCTTGAGCTTTTTGCTCAATAAAGAGTGCAAGGTGAGGTAAGTGCGGTAGGTAATGACGCTCAAACCCTAGCCCTTTGGCGGTGACCAGCACATCGTTGACATCAACTTTGTATCGGTACTTAAATCCTCTAATGAGCTTATCTAACATTTCAGCCAAAGCATCACTGCCAGAAACTCGCTTTAATCTTAGCCAGTTGTACTCATTGTTGCCCTCGATATCGACAATTTCATACTCGACACCTTGTTGAAGATCTCGGTGATAATAGTCATCACTAAGCTCTAGCAGTTTGACTCTAATTGGTTGCTTGGCATTGAGGGTTTGTTTCGCAGGCAGGCGTATTCGTGCACCACCAACCGATAGATCTGCCGTTATTCCCATGTATCGTTGCATCGCCTGGGATACTTCAATTTTCATGCTGTAGTTCATGCGCTCTTCACTGCGCGCAAAGTAGTTACCCAGTACTACACCTTCAGCGATGTAGGGCGTTGTTGTATTGTCACCACTGTTCGTATTGTTGCGAGCTGTTAATATTCGCGCTTTATGGGCTGCGATGACTTGTTCGTAAACGCCAAGGGTATATTGCTCTCTATATAGGGCTAGCGCTTCGAGGAAGCTGGCTTTTGCTGGTGGGTCAATAAAGTGGGTTTGCGCGCCAAATTCAAAGCTTTCACAGTTAAGATCGGTTTTATTGCGGAGGTCGATAACTCGAGTACAGCTAGCAGCTAACCGGTTGAGTTCCATCTTAAGCAGAAAGCGGGTGGAATTTGACTCTTCTGCAGTGAGCTGTTCAAACAACTCATGGAAATTGGGTTCCATGAGTAAGGGTTTTAGCTGTTCTATTAGCGCATTATGCAGATCTAAACTCATCAATTACTTCTTTTAGGATGCTTATTGGACCAATGGCTGATAGGCTCACAGGCAAGTTTTTATAATTATTTTCAGTACTAACTTCCTTGTACTCATAGTTATCGGCTTAAATTGCCGATACTTTATCGACTTTATACTATCTAGAAAGAATCATGGCAAAGAATAAAACAGCTTACGTATGTAATGAATGTGGTCAAGACTTCCCTCGCTGGCAGGGTCAGTGTAGTGCTTGCCAAGAGTGGAACACGATAAGTGAACTTAAGATCTCTACCGTAAAACCGACAACAGCCACCAGTGCAGGTTACGCTGGCGCTGTTGGTGGTGGTTCAAAGAAGCTCACAGAGATTGAAGAGGTTGAAGCACAAAAGAGACTGACTGGCATTGGCGAGTTAGATAGGGTTTTGTGCGGTGGTTTAACCACAGGCTCGGTCAATATTATCTCGGGTGATCCTGGCGCTGGTAAAACGACCTTGTTGTCTGATCTCGTTGCGCGTATGTCACAGTTAATGCCGTCTCTATACTGTACTGCAGAGGAATCTCTGTCGCAGTTTAAAAACCGCGTTAATCGATTAAAGCTTAATTGCAACGAAGACAATCTTTATCTAATGGCTGAGACCAGCGTAGAAGCTATTATTGCCGAGCTTGAAGCCAAACAGGTTAAATTTGCAGTTATTGACTCTATTCAAGCGGTTGTCACAGAGATGGCGAATGGCAGTCCTGGTTCGCCATCGCAAGTTAAAGGCAGTGCTCAAGCGCTGACGCAATACTGTAAGCAAAACAATGTCACCATGTTCTTGGTGGCGCATGTGAATAAAAACAACGAAACGGCGGGCCCACAAACTCTTATTCATATCGTTGATTGTCTCACCCATATTGAGTGCAATGATGGTCAGGTACGTACGCTTAGAGCAAATAAAAACCGTTTTGGTGATGTTGATACAGTTGGTATATTTCGCATGACTGAGCGCGGTATGTTGAGTGTCGATAACCCCAGCGAAATATTCCTCTCTGGCTCTAGCACTGAATCTCCTGGGGCTGCAATTACCTGTATTCGCAAGGGAAATCGCAACCTGCTACTCGAGATCCAATGTTTGACCACTGAAACTGAAGGTGAGTTTCCACAGCGAGTATGCGTCGGCCTTAATATGAATCGTATTAAGATGTTAACCGGCATTTTACGCAAACACACTAAGACTAAAATTTTCCACGATACTTACTTTAATCTGGTTGGAGGGTTAAAGATTGATGAGTCTGAAACGTGTATTGATCTGGCGTTAGTCACGGCATTGCTGAGTAGCCTTAATGATTTTGTGGTGCCAAGAACCACCTGCATTATGGGGGAGTTGAGTCTTAATGGTGATGTTAGGCCAATCGATAGCGGTGTGCCGAGAGTGAAGGAAGCGGTGCAGCATGGTTTTGATGAAATCTATATCCCCTATAGAAACTACCATAAATCAATGGAAGGGCTAGGGGCGAAGATCCATGCGATTAAAACAATTCATGAACTTATCGAGCTGATCAACTAACGTAAAGGCCAGAAAGAGAAACACGTTTGAGCTTACGACCCTGAAAGTCAGTTATTTTTCAGGGTTACGTTTGTCGATAAACAGTGTGAGTTCCCGATCAAGTAACGTCGGGTCGCCAACATTAAGCTCAACTAATCGTCTTAAGTGGCTAATGCTTTCCACATCGATATGCAGACAAGCTAAACCCAGCTGATTATCTTTTTGATGCACTAGCTCGGTTTCCATCTGAACCTGAATGTCGGAATCTGGGATGGTAAAGCTCAACTGTAGCTGTTGAGATTTAGGAGTGAAATTTGCAGGAGTCTCAACGAGCGCACCGTTGAGGCTAATGTCGAGTAATTTTGTTTGCCAAATAGCGTCTTGGCAACAAAGTTGTGCTTGATTGGAAAATAAAACTCTTGAAAACTGTCGGCGCTCATTCATATTGCTTCCTTGTCTTGCGATCCCTTCGTTAACGGCACTAAAGGTTACACCTTCTGCCGCTATACTAATTTACCGATGAATCTGAGTAAAACATTCTGCTGATAATAAAATAAATTTAGCTGTAAAGTTCTACTTAAGTAGCTCTTTCTAGTTCATAGGACTGCTGTTTTATAGCTGGCAATCCTTTAACAATAATCGCGACGGTGACCAGTTGGTATATGATGCCAGACCATGAAAGCAGGTGAACCGATAACATCAGGTTGAGTAAATTACTCAGGAGCATGGCGTAGCGTAATTTTAGCGCGCTGCAATAAAACAGGGCATAGCTCATTAAAACGGCGGCTGCAACAGCGCACCATTCAGACCAGTGCTCGGCCCAAATAAGGCCTTGTAGTACTGCTAATGTTGAAAACAGTAACGGCAACAGTGTAATACGCCAACCACTGCGTGCTTTTTCGCTTCTGCAACTGGCGAACCGACCAATATTTAATAGTTGGTTCATCATGCCTAAGGTACTGCCAAGTAGTCCTAAATGAATCGCCGTTAAGCTAGATGCTAACAGGTTGCCAGAGACGAGTTTAGAATCGCACGACTGAGCATTAGCCCACCAACCGATAGCCATAGACACAAAGCCTAACGCTTGAACCCAAAATAAAACTTGATGAGATAACTCGAACACAGAACGACCAACAATAACGACATAATTAAACCGGCAGCTATTGTCGTTTTTTTAGCCGTTAAGGCTGTGATCCAGTCATCACTTTAGCATTTGCTTTATCATGATTCGCTGTAGTTTGTGACTTGGCTCATACTTTGATGCTTATATTACTAGGGGCTGTTGATCTTTCACGGTTGTTTTTGCCGCAGTTTATTGGCTATTTTAACAAGGTAGAGGTTTCGACGTGTAGCCATTATCCACAATTAACCGACAACGCAATAAAAACAAGTTATAAATGCGGTCCTTTGGGTTGGTTTCAATGCTTTTATTGCTGTCTTAGGCGCTTCATTCAGCTAACTAACTTACATCGCTCAAGCCTTGCCCGAAAAGAATTTTACTCGAATAAAAGTAAGCTCAAAAGAACAACATCCTAGAAATAGGAAATAAAAAAGGAGGCATAGCCTTAATGCCGTTCACTTAACGTGAACGGCTTTCTTTTTTATGGGATATCGGTCCTTTGAACACTTCAACACTCTAGGGTAACTACGCTCCCTTTTCCCCTCTAAAATAAACTG